>JAISRG010000087.1 GCA_031273725.1 Puniceicoccales bacterium | reverse complement strand
AGTTGCTTCCAAAATCTCCAGCTCATTGAAAAATGGCATGGCCAAAACAAAGGATGCCGTGGCGGCCCAGCTTCCAAAAGTGATTAAACTTTCGAAGGAAATATCTAAATATGCGACGGAAGTTATCACTTTAGTAAGTGCCAGAATCGCCCAAATGTATAGGGCAACCAGGACAGCAACCGGTAAAATCGTTGAAAGATTAAAACGTTCTAAAGGAACACTGGGATCGGCAATGGCAACCTCCAAAAAACAATTTCCAAAAATTATTTCTCAAATCGCCCACCTATTAAAGCTCACCGCCGTTGTTTCTTTACACGTGACGAAGGTAGGTATTATGCGAACAATTGACTGGACGTGTTCGATGATAACGAAAGGTGATAGTATGAGGCAATCCTGCTTGACAAAATCTCGAAATTTCGTCAAATCCGGGAGCCAGAAGCTGGTTAATTTTCTGAAGTTTTTTGTATCTTCTTCCATTTTTGTAAGCCGGTCGGTATGTAAAGGTGCCTGGTTCATATGTTTATCCATCAAAAGCGGAATTTTCGCAATCATTACTTCCATCAAAAATGCCATTCTCAAGGCATACAACTCAATTTTAGCAACCATCCGCAGGGCATTCCAACTCGTCGGAAAATTTGTCAACGCCGCAGTAAAAACCATTACATATCCATTTACGGCATCCTACGCCTTCCTAAAAAGGTCCGCTAATAATTTTAGGGCAACATGCGTTAGATGCGCTACGGCAGTACAATCCTCGATCTCATCTATACGATCTTCGATTTCCGACGTCCGCGAATCGCTAAAAGCTCAATTTTCATCCGATAATGTTTTTGCAGTCCTTCAAAAGCCGGCGGTGGTATTACCTCTAGCCTTTACGATCGTAGCGTTTATTGGGTTAAGGGTTTACGACGGCCAAATATCCAAGGTCGAATATACTCGGGCAGCTCTTTCAGCAAAACATGAAAAGGATCTTCTAAGGCAAAAACGGTATGTTTTGCATGGCTACGAAAACGAAACGGTCGTTTCAAAACACAAAAGGACTAAGCAAGATCGTGCCTTTGCAAAAGTTCCTACAAATAAACAAGTGGGCCGTACCGATCTTCAAAAGGCCGTCGACAGTTTTTTTCACAACCACAGAGCATCAGAGATAATGTGCGATGGAAATTCTTGTAAAATGAAAATTGATGGCAAGATTGTTGATGGTAAAGGTCCATTGACCGCTGATTCCACGATTTTTATTTCCGAAACAGACGGAGATCATATCGTATTTGCGGACGCATCCGGCAATCGATATGTAAAATCCATCGACAGCTTGTTTGACCAATGATTACATTGGCAATTTTTTTGCCATACCATATACGTGGCTCCATATTGTTGGTTAATGGCAAAGGAAAGTCGATAATAAAAATTATCAATAAGAAAAGAAGTGGAGCTGCCCGCCATGGGCGGACGACAGTTATCGCAGGGATTCGTTGTGGGAAAATTCCCCGTTTTACTTCGATGATTACACGAATACCGACAATTTTTGCATTTGGTTGGAAAAAATTTTATGCCCAGAATTGCGTCCCGGACAAATTGTTCATGGATAACGCCGAATTCCATAAATCCCCTCGTATTCGCAAGATTATCGAAAATGTCGGTTGCCAACTGCTTTATTTGCCGCCCTATTCGCCAGATCTTAACCACATCGAGAATTACTGGGCTTGGCTCAAAAATAAACTCTCCCACCTCTGGCGCCATATTGCTAATTTTTATGACAGACTTTCTATCGCTCTCAATCTTAATTATGGGACTATCTCTATCTAGTACACTATATAATATCATCATCTAATTCAATCCCCTCATCGGGTTCGGGGTCAGAATGGTTTGATATCCAGGATTTAATTCCCCCAATGAACCCATTTAATTTGTCCATGATGGAATTCTTTGATTCGGTTATGTTTGTTCCGGCTGTGTCAATGAGCCCCCTTAATTTGGTTATATTTGATTTGGCTACGTAAATGAGCCTATTTTTTAAGCCGATGTCAATGAGACTCTTTAATTCGGCTAATTTGGCTATGTTTGGAGTGGTTCCGCTGAGCAGCTCTAAGGCCTTCGTTCTGGAGTCGTCGGTACCATTACAACCCAGCAGTCGAAACTGCTGCAATTTGTCTTTCATAAGCAACGCACTTAAACAATGAGGACCAGTACTTCCAGCCACAATCAATTTCATGGCAAGCGTGTTGCATTGCATTTCGTCCAATGTAAGTCCTTGCAAGTTGTCACGAAGCAACCTTGCTAACAAGATTGGGTCTTTCTCAACCAGAGCGGCAGCAAGCTCGTTGCATTGCTCTGGGTTCAATGTAAGGTTTTTCAATTTGTCATCTTTAATCAACAACCCTAACCATTTTGCGCCCTCCTTTCCAGCCTTAGCCAGCGCGCCAACAAGCCTGTTGCATTGCAATGCGTTCCATCCATCGGTTTTCAATTGGCCTTTCTCAATCAACAACCCTAACACTTTTGCGCCCTCCTTTTCAGCATCAGCCAGCGCGGAAACAAGCCTGTAGCATTGATTTTCGTCCCATCCATCGATTTGCAATTGGTCTTTCTCAATCAACGTCGCTAACGGGGTTGCTCCCTCCTTTCCAGCATAAGCCAGTCTCATGGCAAGATCGTGGCGTTGCACTGGTCCCCATCCATCGATTTGCAATTGGCCTTTCTCAATCAACGTCGCTAACAGGGTTGCGCCCTCCTTTCCAGCCCGAACCAATGCTATGGCAAATTTGTTTGCATCTTCGCTTGATAATTCTTGCGGTTTAAAGTTTTCCAATTTGCCATCCTTAATTAATTGTTCTAACAAGACCATGCTACCATATTTATTGTTATAATTTTTATTTATAGCCAGTGCTATGGCAAGCTTATGGAATTGATCTGGTTTCCAGTCATTGGTTTGCAATTTTTTTTCATCAATTAATTGTTCTAACAAGTCTACGCCACCCATTTCATTCTCAGCCAGTTTCATGGCAAGCTTATGGAATTGATCTGGTTTCCAGTCATTGGTTTGCGATTTATTATCAATAAGCAACTGTGCTAACTGTCCTGGGTTTTGCTCAATCATAGTGTCGATGTTATCTGTACCAGCGGATGCACTTTCTTGTGGATCAGGAGGCACTGTAACTGTGCGTTCCGTCAAACTTTTTCCTTCTATGAGAGACATAATAAAGCCTGCAAAAGTGCTAATGGCCCTAGATAGCGGCACGCCAATCATGCTACGAAGTCTACCTATTGGACTTGCGCCTGTCGGTTGTACGACTGTCGATTGTCCGACTGATGTTTGGGTTAATTCTCTGCCCATAAAAACTATTCCTTAAATTACATAAAGTTTACGCGTTTTTAATAAAAACGTCAAATTTTTTACAAAAATCCCAGTGCTTCTCCTGAAAAGTTGGGACGCGCCACACAAATGCAGGAATTCAACGGCTAGAATATGAGCCTCTTTAATTCGGCTATGGTATCATCGCCTACTTTGAGCAGTTCTAGGGCCTTCGTTTTGGACTTGAGGCAATTACCACCATAACCCTTCAGTTGAAGCTTTGGCATGTCACCACTAAGCAACTCTTTTAACAATTCTACGCCACCAGTTTCATTTCCAGCCAGTGCTATGGCAAGATTGGCGCATTGATCTTTTGGCCCCAACCAGCGATTTGCAGTTTGTCACCAATAATCTGTTTTAACGAGTCTACAGGTCTCAAACCCTCATTGGCCTCCTAATTCCTACGCACCATAGGTTTTATTCTGAATTTTACTTGTCTGACAAAATATCGAACGTGCGACGTCTTACCTCTTCAAAAGTACCTTCGGCATTGATGTCGTAAATTGGTACGTCATCCCGTAAAATTTCCATACAGATGTTTATTGAATCTTCGTAGATTTGATATCTACGCTCCGCTGCCTCAAATGACATATCGGTTGCCCTAACTGGTTTATTCTCTTCAATGGCCTTAGCTCCACGTGATATCTGCCTTTCTATGCTTGTCGCGCGCGACACAGAAAACTTTACTAATTTAAAACCAGTTGGCTTTTTATCGTTAAGATCATGTAGCTTGTATATTAAATTTTTCAAAAAAAATGCCTGAACAATGGTCCTGGGAAATCCATCTATTATAATTCCCCTGCGATTTTCACGCTTTAACAACTCATACATCACCTGTGAAATTACGATGTCATCGCCGACAAGCAACCCTTGCTTTTTCAAAGATTCGCACTCTGGTGTGGTCAATAGAGAACTAACTTCAATGGGTGGGCTAGGAATTTCTAGGGCACGCATAACATTCGCGGTATTTGTCCCCTTCCCTGCGCCTGGCGCACCATTGAGAAAAACCACTTGCTTTGGAAATCTCAAATTTCTTTCACCGAACTTGTCACATAGTTCTTCCCATATGTTATCAAACAAGGTTTTAGCCATCAATTCGCTCTGTTCTATGCTCATACGCTTTTCGCTAATAACTGCTCCCGTTGGTTGTTTTATTTCTTTTTCTAATGGTTCTGGTAGTAAAACATCTTCTCCGAACACGCTTCCAACCATGAGCACAATACCAACAAATACAAATACTTTCAGTAAACTTTTCAAAAATCAAACTCCTGTTAAAAACATTAAAATATTTTTAGGGTTGATCCAGAATATTTTTATTTTTTTATCTTAAATTACGGTGTTGTTAGGAATTTCCGCATCGCGCGTAATACAAAGAATTCCGTCTTTCACGTATATTCCATTGTGTTCATAGCCTTCCGGCTTTCCATGAGGGGTAATGTATACGTTGTTCCCAATTCTAGCATTTTTATCGATGATGGTATTTTTTATAATTGAATTTTCCCCAATGCCGAGGAGAATGGGAGAATCTGTTACTTTACTTGATGTAGTTGGATAGTCAAAATAATCTGCCCCAAACATCAGAACATTCTCTAGGTATGTCCCTTTCCTTATGACCGATCTAAGGCCAATAACACATCGGTTAAGGGTAGCATCGGTTATAATACAACCATCCGACAATAACGTTTTTTCAACGCGGCAACTGTTCACTTTACAAGCTGGGAGATAGCGAGCACGCGTATAAATGGGGTTTTCAGCATCAAAAAAATCAAACTCTGGGACCACATCTGTGAGCATGAGATTGGTTTCAAAAAAAGACCCGATTGTCCCTATGTCTTCCCAAAAACCATCAAAAACATAACCCCCCATTTTATACCTATTGAGCATTCCAGGCAATATATCCTTTCCAAAATCACCTTCATCGCCCGAAAGAACTTCCATTAGTGTTTTCGATGTAAAGGCATATATCCCCATGGATGCAAGATAATAGTTTGTATTGCTTTTATCCCCAAGAGTGCTTCTAATATTAGCCGGCAATATGCAATGTTTTACCAATTCTGGATATTGGGGTTTTTCGATGAAGTTTTTAATGTTCAATGAATGGTCAATTTCCATTATCCCAAATGAAGAAATTTTATGTTCTGGGATTGCTTTCGCTGCGATGGTTACATCTGCACAGGAGTCATAGTGCTTTTCAATTAAATCTAATAGGTTCATGCGGTACAGTTGATCACCGGAAAGGATCAAAATGATATCATCGGGCCTGGAGTTAATATATTTTAGATTTTTCCTCACGGCATCGGCGGTTCCCATGTACCATTGTTCTCCCTGACTATTGGTCTGTTCGGCAGAAAAGATTTCAATGGTGCTATTTCCAAATGTATCAAATCTATAGGTTGTTTCTATGTGCCTATGCAAAGACCGGGTATTAAACTGTGTCAAAATGTAAATTTTTGAGAGCCCAGAATTCAGGCAATTGCTTATGGGAATGTCTATCAATCTATATTTTCCGGCCAGGGGAACCGCAGGCTTACAGCGTGTTTTAGTCAGAGGATATAATCTGTCTCCGCGTCCTCCTCCTAATATTACACAATAGACATTACTCCTCATCGGATATCAATGATGAGCAATGTAAAAAAAAAGTCAATTTTGAAAAAAAATTTGTCGAAAATTCTTGAAATTAAAAAATCAAGAAAAATTTTTTAATCATGTGTAAATTTGATTAATTTTTTATCTTCAGGTTAGACCCAAAAGAAAAATTTACTGCTTGCTAGTAAAAAAATTGCATTCTGGTCAGATAGTATCAGGCTGCCTTTCATCTTAGCTATTATGAAAATTGAAATTAAAAATAATGCCACGTTAACTCCTGAGGTCATTGACCGTCAATATAAGTACTGGCGCTGGCGAATAATGTATTCGTTGATCATTGGATATGCTACATTTTACCTGATTCGACAGAATTTTCAAGTGGCAACTCCGAAGATGTTAGCAGAATTTGGATACACCAGGGCGGAACTTGGTTGGGTATTTACAGCATTTGCACTTATTTATGGGGTTGGGAAATTTTTCGCCGGAATAATTTGCGACAAAACAAATGCCAGATGGTTTATGCCGATAGGATTAATTGGATCTGCCCTTTGTAGCATATTTATTGGAATGGCAAACTCCATGTGGGTTTTTATTTTATTCTATGCTTTGAATGGGGTTTTTCAATCTGCTGGATGGCCTCCCGTTTCAAGGCTGATGACCCAATGGTATGCTCCAACGGAATTAGGAACAAAGTGGGGAATCGTCAATGCCTCGCATCAAATGGGTAGTATTATTATACTTTTTGGTGGGTCGAGGATATTGGAAATGTTTGGTTGGAGATATGTATTTTTCATTCCAGCAGCATTTGCTATATTGCTAGCAATTTTCCTGTTTGAAAGATTGAGAGATAATCCACAATCGCTGGGACTTCCATCCATAGAGGAAAAAGAAAACTTGCTCAATGATACCGGACACGATGACAATGAAGAAATTACTCTTAGGGAAGTTTTTTTTGAACATATCCTACCGAATAAATCCTTGTGGTACGTTTGCATGGCTAATTTTTTCGTCTATGTAATTAGGATGGGTTTTTTTAATTGGGCACCAACGTTTTTACAAGAGGCAAAAAATTCGACCATTATGGGGGCTGCCTATATAAACATGACATTCGAATTGATGGGGGCTGTAGGAGGTTTCTTAGCAGGCTGGGCATCTGATAGAATTTTTGGAGGACGACGAAATTGTACATCATTCTATTTTATGGTGGTGTTAATTCTTGCCCTATTCATGTTTTGGTACATGCCGTCCGAATCAACTCTTGTCAACACGCTGTTTTTCTTTGTCATAGGCTTTTTCGTATATGGCCCTCAAACTCTTGCGGGTGTGTCAGGGGCAGAATTTGGATCTCGCCGTGCAGCCGCAGCAGGTACTGGACTAACGGGAACATTCGGATATTTGGGCAGTGCGGTTTCCGGATGTGGTGTAGGGAAAATTGCCGATAAGTGGGGATGGAATGCAACCTTTATTTTCTTTGTTTTTTGTGCCGTAGCAGGTGCATTTTTCTTTATGCTAAATTGGAACAGAACCAGCCAATGTTACAAGGTCAAAGCATGAATTTCACCACAGACCATGAGATGGAAGTGTATTTGTAGCTATGATGGGACTGATTTTAATGGATGGCAAAGCCAGCCCAATCATAATACAATACAGGATATTTTAGAAAAACGATTGGAATTTATTTTCGAGCGCCACATACGGATACACGGCAGTGGAAGGACCGATGCCGGCGTTCATGCCAATTATCAGGTTTTTCATTTCGATGCTGATTGGGCATATGGGGCCGATAAGCTAATTAGAGCGTTCAAATGTGGTATCCCAAAAACCATACGGGTATTCTCCATTGAAGAGGTTAATGATACTTTCCATGCACGTTTTTCCGTTACACGAAAACAATACAAATATTATATCCTGGAAAGTGATGCATCACCCTTCGAATATCGCTATGTTTGGAGCCTGGGACATCGACATTTGGATATTGATAAAATGAATAAAATTGCTAAAATTTTTCTTGGGGAACATGACTTCTCACAATTTGGAGCAAAACACGGAGACAATGCCACCGAAAATGTCGTAAAAACCATGTATGAAATGTCGTTTGTCCGTAGCGGGCAAAAAGTAATTTTCACAACCGAAGGCAGCGGATACCTATACAAAATGGTCCGCATACTGGTTGGTTGTTTTGTGCAAGTTGGTCTTGGAAATATGAATGGAGATGAGCTAATTGCAGCCATAACCGGACAAAACAAAAATTGCACTAATTTCAGGAAAGAATGTGCTCCCAGCTGCGGATTATTTCTAAATAGGGTGTATTATTAGATGACAAATAGAGAAAGTTGTAGCGGACTAGTAGGAATCTACAAGTGTACCCGAAAGTATGGTGGTCGCAAAACCGTCGATTCGGATGGGAACAATTCTTCCGATATTATTTTCCGATGCTTTGACTAACACTTTGCAATGGTTTGAAGTCCATCCAAACATTGTATCCTCTCCCCTCTTCGCATGACCTTCAATGAGGACTTCCACCGTTTTACCGAGAAATTTCCGGTGATAGTACGAGGAAGTTTCTTGGACACGCTGCAGGAGAATTTGATTCCGACGTTCCTTTTCACCATCTCCAACATTGTCAATCAGGTCGGCGGATTTAGTTCCCGCCCGTGGACTGTACTTAAAAATAAATGCCATATTAAATTTTACGGCATCAAACAATGAGACCGTTTCTTCGAAATCTTCTTCCGTTTCACCGGGGTATCCAACGATGATATCCGTCGATATGCCCACATCTGGCACAGCACTGCGAAGTTTTTCGACGATTTCCAAAATCTTTTCACGGGTATAGGGACGTTTCATTGCAGCTAATATGCGGTCGGAGCCACTTTGAATGGGCAAATGGACGGACGGGCATAATTTCGGCAAATTCTTGTGAGCCAAAATTAAATCATCGGAAAAATTTTTTGGATGGGGTGACATGTAACGAATTCTTTCGATCCACGGAAGAGCATTTAGGTGTTCGAGCAACTGAACGAACGGTGTTTTGCCATCTACCATTGGCATTAGCCTACCGCCATAGTTGTTGACTATTTGTCCAAGCAACGTGATTTCCCTAATGCCATTTTCCGCTAAAAATTTTGCTTCTTCAACGATATCCTGCATCGGGCGGTATTGTTCGATCCCCCGTGTTTTGGGCACAATACAATAGCTGCAACGCATGTTACATCCTTGCATAATTGACAAAAATGCAGAACACTGATTTTTTCCCAATTTGCGGCCAAAACCATGTGTTGGGCACCGGACCTCCGGATCCCCAATGCACAGATTGGGCCCATTACCTTCTATGACGTTGGCCAACTCATGCAATCTTTTCGGACCGACGACGAAGTCAATGGCACCGTTTAATTTGAAAAGCTTCTCCCCCAAATTTTCTGCCATACACCCAACAATCCCAATTTTAAAATTCGGATTGGTTCGTTTTTTTCGTGCCAAATATCCCGACTTCCCAAGCGCTTTGATTTCCGCTTGTTCCCGCACACTACACGTATTTAAAATTACAACATCGGCAATTTTTTCATTATCCGTCAGCTCATATCCGGTGCATTGCAACTGCGACAGGATCATTTCACTGTCGCGCTCGTTCATTTGGCAGCCATAGGTCTTTACAAAAACTTTTAAACTTTTTTTCACCACCGGGTCTTTTTTAAACCGATATGGAGACAAATGCAAGCGGCAAAGATACAAGGCCAACAAACTAAAAATTATGAAATCTGCGAAAAAATTTGTACAAGCTTTTAATAATTCATATCCATGTTCCATGGGCAAGAAAAGCGCACGGCATATGTGGACAGAAAAACTATCGAAATATGACGGCAAATTTTTTTTGAAAAATGATGCCCAAACTTCCGGAAACATTTCCATCTCGCGGAAATTCAAAGGTGTCGTAATGGGAATCGATGCAAGCCTCCGGGGAACTGGTGTCGCAATCGTAGATTTTAGGGAAACACAGCCCATTTTATTGTTTTCAAAACGCATAACATGCCAGTCAAAACTGTCATTTTTTCAGTGCATTGACCAAATTTTCAAAACCGTCAGTTCTATTTTACAGGATTTTAGCATCGACCACGCTGCAATCGAACAAACGGTCTACGTGCAAAATTATAGAATTTCCCACATCCTCGGATCCGCAAAGGGAGCAATAATCGCCGCGCTGATGAACAATAATTTACAAATTGCCGAATACGCGCCGCTGAGGATTAAACAGGCAGTCGTGGGTATCGGCCGCGCTTCAAAGGAGCAGATCAAACGCACGGTTTGCAATATTTTAAAAATAGAGCCCGCAATCTCCTATGACGAGAGCGATGCCATAGCCGTTGCATTTTGCCACGCCTGGACATCTAAATGTAGTCGTTGACGCACTTCTTAAGTTTTCAAATGGCCAAAAAGGTTTCCTAGATTTCGTTTTCATCCAACCAGCGAAACAGGATTATTTTATACCTGCGACCGAATTTTTCATTTACCTTGGACAAGCTTCCTTCTCCGTCACTGGGAACATTTTCATTCCCATTGACATATTCCGGAAACCGCTGAACAATTGCCTCGCAATATGCCCGTTCAATGACTTTACCAGTGGCATCAACGTGATTCCCAACCGCGCGAACCAGAAAAGTATCACCCCGCGTACACAGGAAGTGGGATGTCGTTTGTAAAATATCCGCTTGATTGACGACATTCGGAAGATTTTCTTCCAAAAATCCACTCGCGGATATGTCATCATAGGACGGGATATTTTTGGAAAAATTGATGTGATGGTCTTCAAAAGCGGAATTCATTTTGGATTCATCAATTGCTTGCTGTAAAACCCCCACCCTACTGCACTGTGCCGGGTTTTCCGCAATTGTCCTATTTACAAATTCACCAATGCTAAAAAATGGCCTATGGCGCTTTTGCATTAAATCCGTCAATTTTTCCGATAAATTTTTAATCTTCTGCCCATCAAAGGATGGCATCCTGTCCAAGAGTTTTTCATAGTATTCAGGATAAAATCTTGGAAAAATAACATCCCCGTGGTCATTCTTGGCAGATGACAAAACACATTGCCAGGCAATGGAGCTTTTTGAATTTACGTTGAACGGCCCATCAATCAGCAAAACCCGTGCTAAATTTTCGTCGTCCGCCAATAGTATACTTTTTAACAATTTAAACCGCTTATTTACTAGCAATGGCAAATTATCATCGCCGACGCCACTATCTCTACTTCCCGTGGAAACAAAATACCCATCGAAAATAGCCCCATTTAGCAAATAGGAATAGTCATAGAGGGATTCGACACGGCCGTGGGATGGCCACATGGCGGATGCTACCGTGTTTTCATGGAATGTTTTGTTTATTGGAACAAAAGGATTTGCCCGCGAACTTCCAAAAATTTGACTCGAAAAATATCCAAATGGCAAAAAATTTACATGCCGCAAGTACCCAATATTCAAAATACCACACACTTCATCGGGAACATCAAACAACACCAGACCATTCAAATAGTCGACCATCGCCCTATCCAAACCAGTGGGTGTTTCCGAACCGGCAATGTGGGAATCCCAATTCCAATTTCCCGAAGCAAAATCTCCCTGAAAAAATATCGATGAATATCCCTGGCAAACCGCACGATTAACGTACTGGGCACGCGGATTGCACATGGCCAACCATCGCACACCATTTCTACCACCGGCGTCACCGGGAATGCCGTATTTCATGCGAGAACAGAATGCAAAGCAATTGATATTTCCACCAGCAATCATACGTTCACACTCGATTCCTTCACTGCCGCGGGGATCTAACTCCGCAATTTCTTGCAAAATTTTACCATCATCGTCACTTTTTAATCTCCAATAGAAACAATCCCAATATTTATTGATACCGCCGGTTGCGTTCCTACACTGCAGCTTAATTGTGGAATATTCACCAACGGAAACACCGGTATCCACATATATAAAATTTGATAGGTCATCCACGTTGGACAACTGATTGCCCTTGCTCCAATCAATGGCTTGGGAATTTGCCAATGAAAATATCTTGGTTTCTCCCGACCTAAAACTTGATGAAAATCTCAATTTTAAAACTGGCGACACGTCCTGTTCGGGCTTGGGATCCGTCAAATTACATGCTGCCAAATTCACAAAACTTTGCTGTTCCCTATTAAATCCGAGCAACGTTAACCCAATCGTATCGACCGGATCATTGTACGGCACACACAATTCCAGCACATAGTCCGCCGGCTGCAAATCAACATCATAGGGATTCCAAAGCACAACTTGCGGAATAAAAGTAAACGCAAAACGCCCGCCAATGGCAGCCACTCCAATATTGACATTCGACTGTACTAGCAGTGGATAAATTCCATGTGTTGTCGCTGGCTGCAAATCTTTCCCAGGAGAATTTATGGTTGCCCCTTCATAATTTTTAAACATTTGTGGCCGAAACATCGGATCCGTAGCAAATACCGCCATCCGATTGTTTCTAAATCTGCCGGGTAGATCAAAAAATGACAACAAAAAATTTAATGTGGGAACATAGGTCGGCAGTTCAGTCGGTGGAGCGAACAAATATTGTCCGTATCGACCACTGGAAACCCCATGATTTGCCATCCGCGACAGGTCTTGGCGCAAACCTCCCCGTTTAGTATCACTCAAAATCCCATGGGAATGTAAGGTCAAATTGTGCTTGTTTCGTGAAAAAATATTTTGGACAGAGCGACCCATGGAGGAGAATTGCTCTGGAAAATCAAGTTTCGACAGGATGAAATTATTTTTAACCAAAACATTTTTCCCAAAAATCGCGTCAACGTCAAATGTCTGTGGACAGCAGCAGCGAATTTTTCTAGCTTTAAAACCCGAAGACTGCGAATACTTATCTACCAGGTTTATTTTTATTTTCTGACTTTCATCGGATATCCAAAAGCCATATTGGCCAACCACCCCATCGGTATCCTTTAGGTCGACTAGTTTGACATAAACGTCATCGCCCATATCCGAAGAAAAGACCTTTTCTGCCTGCCTGGATTCATCGTGGAAAATGGAATCGAAGTTTTTTGAATTTTCATCGGAAACCAACCATCCGAGAAATTCCTGTCCATCACCGGGCCTTCTTTCTGAACTATCCCAGACACCGACATAATACTTTTTGCCATTGCTGACATTGCCAATTGACCCCGCAAAAGCCGTCGCACGGGTATCGCACCCAGTCAATCTTTGCAGTTTTTCGACCGCCAAACCAAGCGCGAATAGTGCCATATCCTTCGCCCTATCGACGTTTGTTTCCTTCCTTAGCCTCAAAATTTCGATGTAGTTGAGGGTGCCGATACTCGTAAAAATTCCTCCGACGAGCAGCAAGATGAGAACCACGAAAACCAATGCCACTCCCCTACCCTTCCGGACCTTCATTCCAAGCATACTAATGCCCAAAACAACCTTTTGAAGCTTTAAATTTTACTGATACTTACCCGTTCCTTTGAAATGATCGATATATCATTACGTTACTGATAAATCAGTGCATTGGGGTTTTCTCTCAATAGCATGGACCGCCAAAGGGCCTCCTCTCGTTCCGTCGAACCCAATAATCTCTTAGGAGAGCCAACCACCCATAGACCTTTTTCGATGTCACTATAAATGTGTCGATTAAATTTACAGTACCCAAGAAAAGCTCGAAATTGAATGTTATCATTTGTCTCTTCTAGCTTGAAAGCTTCCTCGGGAGTAACCATATGATAAATTTCAAAAACCTTTCGCTTGTCATCGAATACCCAAGCCGTCAACATAACTGTCGTCTCCCCATGGGTTCCTCCTTTGTAAACTGGAACATTGCTAATTGGTAAATCCTCAAACTTTTTTCCCAAAGTTTTTAGCATAACATTTAGTGGACGATTCAAAATCACACCCGTAACAGTATTCCCCGTATCAGATTCCACAAACAAGATAGTCTTCTCAAACTGCTCATCTTCCAATATGGGATGTGCAATTAGCATTTTACCCGCCAGTGTTTTTGCTACTTTTTCTGTCCACCCGACAAATGTTTTATTTTCCATGGAACTGTATATTTTACATTTTATTAAAAATTTTTAAATCAAAAACTTTAAAGATAATTTCCCATCCATTCGGCTAAACAATTATTTATGCTATAGTGCACACGAAAATAATAAGCAATATTTTAAAAAAAAGATATGAGATAGGGAAAAATAGGAAAGAAATTGCAAAAGCGCGTTCGTTGAAATTGCGGGAGAAAGTGATGGCATATGTGGAAAGAAGAATGATGACTTGTGGCGAGTAAGAACAATGTTCGGAGGCCAAAAAATTTGGATCCGGAAGCGTTAATCAACCATATCTGCAAAGAAAATTACCTTTTGGTTGGCACATTCTGTGATTAGTTGGTCGATGTGCCGATTCCCAATGGTAAAGTCGGGCGCAATTTCTTTTAGTGGAGTCAGGACGAAATTTCGATGACCCATGCGCGGATGCGGAATTATCAAATCCGGCGTTGAAATTTTTTCGGAATTGAATGTCAAGAGGTCAATGTCTATATTCCTTGGGCCAAAATCGATGGTCTTATTTTTTCCCACGGAACGTTCGATGGTCTGGCAAAATTTAAGCAGCTGAAATGCGTCAAATGTTGTTTTGACGAATAGTACGCAGTTGAGAAATTTTGGTTGGTTCGTCAAAATTTGGGGCTCCGTTTCGTAGACACTGGAACATTTTTCAACTTTTAAATCCGCGCACCCTAGTTTCGAAACCGCAAGGGCCAGAAACCCTAGGCGGTCACCGAGATTGCTTCCGAGCGACAAATAGGCCTCATTTTTCATTCCGCGAAAACGTTGATGAGAATCCCAAGCCAGAAAAACTTTTGTCCACCAAAGAATCGGGAAATTTTTTAATCACAATGTCCAAAAATGTGATTGGCTGGAACTTCTGAAATACTTTGTCCGCTATGTGCTGGGCAAGTTTTTCCAGCAGATTAAACGATGAACCCTGGACGGCTTCTAGGATTGTTCCTAGCAGTTTGGTGTAATCGACGGTATTGGAAATCATATCGGAAGCTTTCGCCTGGGTGGCATCAAATTGAGCACTCACCGAAACAAGAAAACGTTGTAACCTAAATTTCTCGCCAACGTTGGTGCCATGTTTGGCAAATATTTCGATATCGTTTATAAAAATTTTATCATTCATATAATTTTTGAGCAAATTTTAATGCCGATAAATTTTCAACCACATCATGGACCCGGAAAATTTTACAACCCCGACGAAATCCTTCCACCGTTGTTGCTATGGTCGCGCTTGCCAACGCTTTCCCGTCATCACCATTGATAGCCGCGGCTAAAAAGGATTTTTTTGATGTGGCACAGACGACGGGATTTGAAAATTTTTCACATATCTTACCAATTGTCCTAAAAATTTCCAGATTCTGTTGCGGCGTTTTCCCGAAACCTATTCCCGGGTCAAAAATAATACGATCAACGTCAAAATTTATACGCGTTGCCTCTTCTAAAATTTTTTCAAACTCTGAAATTATCCTACAAATGGGATCATCTATCCGTAAAAAACTTTTATCATTTCGCGAATTATGTGTGACGATTAAATGGGCATCAAAATCCCTGGCAACGGTCGCCATTTCTTGAAAATGCCATGTGCAACAAACGTCATTTACTATGTTTGCTCCATGTTCAAGTGCCCGCCTGGCGACATTCATATGGTAAGT
>JAISRG010000048.1 GCA_031273725.1 Puniceicoccales bacterium | reverse complement strand
ATCCTAGAATCTTCTTTAAAACCGACATAGACAGCTAATAGAGTGAAAATTGTAAATGCAATTGACCAAAAAATTGTGTCATCTCCTGTTTTACTGCCACAAATTGAAAGTATCCAAGCTGAAATGAACAAATATAAAAGACCTATGTACAGGGTCGTAGGAAAAAATATTTTGAAAAATTTCTCATTTCTCAAGTACATTGCTGCCACGGACATGACCAAACCTAGCACAAGAACCTTTCGAGGATCTACTATCACATAGTATACACCATCGTCCGCTATCGCGTGCATCAAATATCCAAGCGTAAGCAAAGCTAAAGCCCAAACCATTGTTGATCTCGCAAAATATCCTATCAATCCGTAGGTCAAACAGGCAAGTGAAACCATCCCAATGTGAAAATTTGTCCAAACATTGCTACACTCCGCCGTAAACCACGCTGTAGCACATGTACCAATAAATAAAACACTCTCATTTCTGAAAACTTTTTTGGGATTTTTGTACTTCAGAATAAGGGCGCAGCAGTACGTTAAAATCATGGTGATAAAACTTAGGATGACCCTGCCGTATTGGAAATGAAATATTTTAATGAGAAAAGTAATTATTTTTAAAAAAAATTCGGTTTCCAAAAAAGCAGCGGCCGACACTATAAAACACCCTATGGCAAAACAAAAAAGTAATCGCGCAATTTTTTCCCATTCAAATGGAATGACATGAATTGCGTTTTCAAGTTTTTTCGCCGTAGGTTGATCGATAATGCCATCGTCCTTCCACGATGAAATTGATTTTTTAAAAATTTTTGCATTTTTTTTACTCACATTCATGCGTATCTCCTTTTATTTTTAAGTAAAAATTTTTTTGCAAAAATGCAAGTTTTTTACAAACTAACCAAAATCATGAAGTGCTTAAGTATCTCTTTTGCCTGCCTCTTTTACCAGCAATCTATCGTCTTTCGCGACAATAAGCACGATATATATGTTAACCGAAATTATAGGAGCAGATCTTCTGACTCGCGAGTATGTCTTCTTATATTATGAAATAGTATCGCTTCGAAACAGCTGGCAATCTCGAATTTAATATCTTGGTTGTTTGTCCCAACGAATAGTTGGCCATCTTTCCTATAAAAATTGAAAACCCGTGGATTATCAGAAAACTCATTAAGTGTTACGGTAAAAGCTTTATCCTCGAAAAGTAGTGAAGGAGAAACGATCATCGATGGTGTATTTGCAAAAACTGCCAGCATCTCATCCATGTCCTCCTGGGAAATTTCCTTAATTTTTAAATCTCCACTTTGCGAATATGTAAATTGCCACTTGTTTTGATTATTTAGATTATGAAAATTAAAATATTCACCATTGTTAGAGGTGCTAACGCTTATATCGTTGCAATTACTTGTGGAAAAAATATTGACCTTTAGCAAATTTCCAATGGCATCAACTATTTTCGCAAATTGTCCATGTTCGATAATGAAAAACAGGTCAATGGCATCATTTTCAGCAAAACAGGTTTGCTCATCCATGTCCATGAAACTAACCCTCTCGATAAGATTTTCCCCATACAATGAAATCGATAGAGTATGTTCCGGAATATTGTCATAGGAGAAGGCTATGTCCTTGCTTTCCAGTGAAAAAATTTCATGGAAAAATTTCAATATTAGCTCATCTTTGATCTCAAAATGCAGATCAGAATGTTCTAAAAACCATTTTCCCTGACGCTTGGCAAAAACAAACTCCCATTTTTGGGATTTTATTTTGAAAATTTTGCAGTCATTTCCTACGTGCGGAAAGATTTTTGGATCAAGAAATTTCACTAAGATTGTGTCATCGGGAGCTTGCAACTTATTCGGATCAAAACCCAAATTTGAAAATATGAAATTAAAGTCCTCGGACGTAAATTGTACCTTCCGCAAAGATTTTTCGGAAGAAACCGTTACCTCATAGCAACATTTTGGAGGAATTTCGTCCGGTAATTTTTTATCAAGGTGTGTTTCCAATGTTTCATAAAACCGTTCAATGGCAAAAAGATTGGCTGGCCAAATGTTGTCATCCCATACTGTCTCCCATGCGCCAGTCTTGGGAGATTTTCGTAAGAAAATTTTCCGATTGGATCCTAGGTTGCGTATGGTTATTTTATCGATGGATTGCAGCTTGGGTATTGCTGCACCGACTACGCGCACGTTTGTTTTGGAATGGAACCAATAGCCGATCAATGCGAATATAATCGCATTTAGAAAAATTAAAATAACCACTTTTCTTTTCATCATTTTTTCCTTCGATATGCTACAAATATTGCTAGCAAAGAAAAGAATGTTGGCAGAACCGCAAGCCTAATCATAATTTTGGTAAAACTTTTTTTAGACAATGCCAGTCGATATTTTTCAATTTTGATATCCTCGAAATTTTCCGAATTGCTGCCATAAAGCATATAATCGCTGATGCCGAACCAAAAAATCCTATTGCCCAGGATTTTGAATTTTCCATTCGCGATGAAGTCGGAATTTCCGACTACTAAGATTTTTCCTGAATCTGTTATCATTTCCGAGGTATTAAATTTTTTTCTTTCGGAAATGGTAGCAACGATATACTGCCCGACGGAATCATTATTGCCAGTGCTTCCTTGTTCTGTTACTCCATCATCCGTTTGCATAAGTTCAGTGATTTCAAATTTTTCATTGTCCACGAACCATGGAGTTTGTTTGACTTCACAGGTCGCACCAAAAATCACGGGCACCCGATATTCCATGAGCCTTCCATTTATTTTATGGGATGCAAAGCGTTTTATTACCAAATCTTCCAAATAGTTTGAGGCTGTCTCATTGATCGGAACAAGCGGGCTGCCTCCCACAAAAATTCCATAATCGTCGAAAAAGTCTTTCAGTCCAATGTCAAAATTTCCATCCAGGGCGAAAACCAACTTCCCATTCCGATTGTCAATGAAATCTCGTAAAATTTCTTTCTCAAAGCCAAGAAATTTATTTTTTGCCCCGACAATAACAACCAGATCAGCATCTTCGGGAATGGCCTTCGTATCGTATAAATTCAGGGAGCGAACTTCGCAATTTTTTTGCTTCGCAGCATGCCATAGGGCCGACAGCCCCCTCGAAAACGATACGCTTCCCAATTCATGTTCCCCATGGCCAACTAGGAAGTATAGCACATTGCGATCTGTGTTTGACAATTCTTTCAAGGAGGACGTTACAACTTGCTCCCCGCGAAATGCTACGACACTACCATTATGAATTTTATAAAACTCATCGATGACCAAAACTTTAGTCTTGCCGTTTGTCGCTATGACGATGCAATTGGCTGGCAAAATTCCAAAACGCCCACATAGATTCGAATATCCCTTGGCATTTTCGATAACATTGATAAACTCTACTTTAATCCGATTTTCGTTCGTAAAATTGACATATTCATTCATCAAACGGCGAATATCATTTTTCACCAAGTCAAACACATTGGCATATTCTTGATTTTTTTCCAGTAAAACAAAGATTTCCACATCCGATTTCAAGTTGCTTAGAACTTTTTTCGATTCATCGCCCAAAACAAACCCAGATTTTTCACCAAATGCTTTCCGATAGAAATATTTGGACGACAATGCATTAACTATGCCATATGTTACGATGACGAGCGAAACAATTAGCATGGAGCAAAACATCTTTATTATATTACTACTGCGGAAATTTGCCATATTAAGTCTAGTTAAGCTTTCTTTGAACGGCCACCGTACTAAAACAGAAGATTAGTTTGCTTGTCGACACGTAGAACACGATGATGCGCGAGTCAAATACTCCATTGCAGAAGTTATCCAGTTGTGAAAAAATATTTAGCGATTCCAGATACGTTCCATATAAGGTCAAATTTGATATCTGCGAACGATTCGCGAAAAATTGTCCACAGATAAATAGTGTCAGCAGGATGAAAAATGTCAGCATGCACGAAACAATTTGGTTTTCCGTAAGAGAACTAGCAAATATTCCAATGGCGACAAAAAGCAATCCAGTGACAGCGATAAACAATAGCCCACCACCAATATTGAATTGGGATGCAAATGCCGTTTCATGGACAATGGATCCCGATTTAAATCCTACAGCCAAAAACAAAGACCAGGAACACAGCCATAGGAATATAAACATCCCGTATGTGGCCAGAAACTTCGCCAACACCACCTCCATGTATGAAATTGGTACAGCAAATAAGCTCTGAAATGTTCCGTACTTGTCTTCTTCGGAAAATGATCGCATGGACAACAGTGGAACGATCACGCACGTTGGCAACCAAAAACAACGGCAAAACATTTGAATCAGAGGGATATCTTGCTCGAATCTTGTATAGTCATGCAGGAGAAATGCAAAGATTCCTCCGATTGATAGTGTAAAAATCAGCGCAATGACATACGTCGCCGGCGATACCATCAACTTGTATATCTCATATTTTAATAGTGTATAAAACTTTTTCATGAGTTCTCAATATCATCCTGATCCCTACACCGGCGCGTGGAATTTAGGAAAATTTCTTCTAGGGTATATTCCACGTACCCAATTTTTTTCACAAACAACTCCCTATGGTTAGAAATTTTTGACAACAGAATACGATATGCTTCTTCGGTAGCAATAAATTTTATCACATACTCATCGCCATATGGAGATCGCTTAAATTCAACAATTTGTATACCCGCCAATTCGAATTCTTTCCTTATAATCTGTTCGTCTCCACATATTTTGGCACGGAACGTATCTTGCTCTTTGATGTTGTTTGAGAGTTCGTCCAAGGTGCCCGTGGCAACAATGTGGCCCCGATTAATGATAATAAAATTATCACAAACGGTTTCCAATTCGCTTAAAATATGGCTGGAGATTAAAATTGTGCGAGTGCCCTTACTTGTATCAATAATTTTCCTCACGCCAATGATTTGGTGAGGGTCGAGACCAATGGTTGGCTCATCGAGAATAATGATTTCATTATTTCCAAGCATGGCATCCGCTATTCCGACACGCTGGCGATATCCCTTCGAAAGTGTCTTTATCATGCAATAGCGTGCTTCGTAATATAAATCACACTGGCGCATAACTTTTTCGGCATTTTGTCGAATTCTTTTTTCTGGAATGCCCTTCAATTCTGCCCGAAAACGCAAGTATTCCCCCACACGCAGGTGGTCTGGCAAGGGATTATTTTCCGGCATAAATGAGATATGCCGCTTTGCCTGCATTGCATTTTCTGCCATGGAATCTCCATTGATCAGGACATCGCCCGATGTTCCCGTGATTACTCCAGCCAAAATCTTTAGGATGGAACTTTTTCCTGCCCCATTGGGCCCAATCAGACCAACGACGCTACCTGTTTTTATCGAAAACGATATGGCATTTAATGCCACCTGCCTGCAATATTTTTTTGTTAAATTATTTACAACTACCGCGTCGTTTCCAGACATGATTTTACGGCGCTAAGTGATAAAAAAATAATTTTAATGTGCAACCAATAAAACGGTTACCCGAAGAATTTTCCGTTACTTGATACACGCAGCGGCTCGACATCGAATCGTATGTTCTTCACGACGGAATTTTGTGCAAAGTTCCGTATTTTTTTCACATCCAAAGAGCTACGCAGTGAATTTGCCAGCTTTGCTTTTTCCTGGCGGCCATCGCAAAACTCAAAAATTAGGACATGTTCGACGGTGCCATCATTTCCGTGGACAAAATCCTTAAATTCATCCAAAAATGCCGATAGTTGGCCGGTTTCCGCATCGAGCAACCATGTCACGGTTTTCGTTAGTCTTCCGATTGCATGGTTTAATGGTTCAAGGTCGCTTACATTAAAACTGATTTCCGAATCACGTAACCGCGCATTACCGGTAACCATAACCAAAGTTCCTTCTTCCAGCTTATGGTACACTTTTTCATAGGCATCGGGGAAACAGTTCATTTTATATTGCGCATCTCTTGTTTCCAAAGTGAAAAATGCCCACGCACGATTATCTTTTTTTGTGATTTTTCTACTAATTGTTCCCAAAATTCCACAGATTCTAAACTGATCTCTATCCGTCAAAACCGACAAATCTCCACTCGCCGGCGAATTTATACTCGGCAAAAATTCCCTATAATCTTCCAGCGGATTTCCACTAATATAAAAACCTAGAAGCATCTTTTCATGGCGCAATTTTTCGATTTTAGACATCGGACTAGATTTTGTGGGGATTTGCATTCGACCATCTTTTTCGGCGGTTCCCAACACATCGAACAATTGCATCTGGCCCATGGATGCATCCTGCTGCATTGTGGCAGCCTCTTGCATGGCGGTGGGTAGATATTCCATCAAATGCTTCCTGTCATTGCCGAAAACATCGAATGCTCCAGTCAGAATCAGGACTTCCTGCACCCGTTTATTAACCACGCGCACATCTACCCGCTTCATAAAATCCATGAAATCCACGTATGGACCATTTTGATCGCGCTCCGACAGAATATTTTTGGCGGCGACATCACCAAGACCCTTTATCGCCGATAATCCAAACAAAATATAGCCATCATTGCCCTCGACATACGGAGTAAAGGCTTCTCCAGATTTATTAATATCGGGGCCCATGACAGATATTCCCATGCGGGTAGCTTCGGCAATTAAATCCCTAATTTTGTCAGCATTCCCACTATCACAGGAAAGCAATGCTGCCATAAATTCTACGGGGAAATGGGCTTTCAAATAGGCGGTATAATACCCAATTACGGCATAGGCATCCGAATGGGACTTATTAAATCCATAGCCCGCAAATTTTTCCAACACGGAGAAAATCTCCTCCGCCTTTTTTTTCGGAATCCCATTATGCGCGGCCGCACCCTTGACGAAAACATCCCTCTGAGCGTTCATCACATCAACCTTTTTTTTGCCCATTGCACGCCGCAAAATATCAGCTCCGCCAAGGGAATATCCAGCGATTATTCGCGCTGCTTCCATGACCTGTTCCTGATACACAAGGATGCCATTTGTGGATCGGCAAACATTTTCCAGTAGCGGATGAACGTATTTGATTTTTGTCGGATCTTTTTTCCCTGCGACATATTCCGACAACCATTCCATTGGTCCCGGTCGATACAACGCACTTAGTGCACTAATGTCATCGACACTGGTGAATCCAAATTGCCTACACCAGCGCTGGATTCCTCCGGATTCAAACTGGAAGACGCCGGTGGTATCGCCGGTCCGCATCAGTGCAAATGTGTCTTCGTCTTCCAATCCGACATTTGAAACACTAAAATTTTCCAATCCAGGCCGACGGCGAATGTTCCTCTCTGCCAAATCAATCACCGTTAGAGTTTTTAATCCCAAAAAATCCATTTTCAGCAACCCAAGCTCTTCCACTGCCTCCTTGGCATATTGCGTACAGAGCACATTGTCCTGTATGGTTACCGGGACGAGATCCTGCGTTGGCCGATCAGCAATGATTATTCCACATGCATGGGTTCCAGTGTTCCTCACCATTCCTTCCAAAATTTTTCCTTCTTCCAGGATTTTACCGACTAATGGATTCCGATGCTGCTCGTTGCGCAATTCCGCCGATTTGGCAATCGCATTTTCTATGGTAATTCCAAGGTCATCGGGGACCATTTTTGCCACCCTGTCCGCTTCTTCATAGGGAATATCATAGACCCTGCAAAGATCGCGAATGACCATTTTCGCCCCAAATGTTCCAAAGGTTATGATATTCGCCACGTGGTCTCGACCATAGACATTGCGAACGTATTCGATGACATCCTCCCGGCGATTCATGCAAAAGTCTATGTCAAAATCTGGCGGAGAAATGCGTTCCGGGTTAAGAAATCTCTCGAAAAGCAAATTGAACCGTATGGGGTCAATATCCGTAATTTTTAGCACATATGCCATCAAACACCCAGCTCCGGATCCACGCCCAGGACCCACGACGACACCATGTGTCTTTGCCCAATTAACAAAATCCCAAACGATTAAAAAGTAATCAACGAATCCTGTTTTTTCTATGATCGATAGCTCATAGTCAAGCCGCCGACTGAGGTTTTCCGCCGAATGTTTTTCTTCCTGACTTATTTCATTTAAACCAAAGGCTTCTTTTTTTTTCTTTGCGGATTTCTCAAGGTCATTTGTGGCAACATATTCAACCCCATATCGCTCTTTTAATCCTCTAAGGCACAAATTTCGCAAAAATTCTCCGTTGGAAACGTCATCTCCGTTAGATTTCCGAAAGACCGGGTAATGGTTCTCCCCATAGGGCATTTCGAAGTTGCACATTTCAGCGACAACGAAAGTGTTGTCTAAAATATCCGAACGACCATCGAAGAGCAATTCCATCTCCCCGCGAGATTTTATATAAAACTGATGCCATCCCATCCTCATGCGATTTTCATCTTTGACCTTTGCTCCGGTTTGGATACACAACATGGCATCGTGGGCCTCCCAGTCCGTTTGCAAAACATAGTGGCAATCATTGGTAGCAACCGCACGAATCCCATTGTCATCCGCAAGCTTTAGTAATTTTGGCAGTACAATTTTTTGTTCATCGATTCCGTGATTTTGTACCTCAATGAAAAAATTTTCTTTGCCAAAAATTGATACGAACTCATCCAATCCACGTTTGGCCAACTCATCGTTCCCATCCAACAGCATTTGTGGCAAGTACCCCTGAATACATCCGCTTAAACATACCAAATCCGTTCCATATTTTCGCAAAAGGTCGAAATTTATCCGTGGTCTGTAATAAAATCCTTCCCTATGGGCAATGGACACCAATTTGCACAAATTTTGATATCCATTTAAGTTTTTGGCCAATAATATTGTATGATAAACCGGATATTTTTTCCTTTCCCCAATATCCTCATGGTATAGGGCATAAAACTCACACCCGATGATCGGCTTAACGTTTGCTTTTTGGGCATATTTCACGAAATCGGGTACCCCAAAAACATTTCCGTGATCCGTCATTGCAATCGCCGGCATTTTCAGTTCATTGACACGGTCAAATAGCCTATCCATGCGACATGCACCATCGAGCAAACTATAATCAGTGTGTACATGGAGGTGGACAAAAGACTTATCTGCCATGGCAAATGTTCTGAAAAAACATTCCAACTTTGCAATCGTTATTCGGAAGCAATTTTTTGCAAGTGCCGCTGTCCAATTTTTGTAAAATTTCCCCATGCCTTAATCGCAGATTATCAAAAAATTTCATCCCATAAATTTTTTCAAAATTTTTCCTTGTTTTTTTGGGGTCGAAATGTAAAATACAGTGTAACAATTATATCATCAATTTATGGAAATAGCAGACATTTTACAAAAAACAGACAATGCAACTGAAAACATGCCTAAGGTCGAACAGCCACAGGAACGAAACCGTCTTCAGGCGTTTGTCAAGTACCTAGTCCCTAAAATCGTCAACCGCTTACAACAAACAAACGCTGTGCCTGAGACCAGCTTGCAAGCGCGGCAAGTGCAAGTAGAAGTAGAAACCACTCCGCCTGTCCCCAAGTATCTCAATGGCATCACTTTGAGCACCATTTTAAGTGATACCGGTAGACACCAAAAACATATATCCGGAGATGGACATAACAACTGTGGATTCAATTCAATATTAGAGCAAGTGGGAGATCATACTCACACCACAGAAATGATTAATTTATTAAGGAGTAAGTTGGACTATGGTAATGAAAATTCCAATGAAATGTTAGATTCGAATTCTTGTCCATCTGTTGCAACCCTTTTGGGGCGTCCAGTTATTGAAATATGTCATACAAATAATAAACTTGATCAACTGATTTTTTCCGTACCTGGCGTAGACTTAAGTTTTCATTTTGAAAAAGAATCAGATTTGTCTCAAAATTTTGTGCAATGGTGTAGGGATTCCGAATGGCAACAAGATAGAATTGATGACTTGTCCCGGTGGCTTGAAACGAATTTGCCGGGTCCCTTAAATTTTAACGAAGCTACCATCCATGATATTGCATTGAAATTATTAAATTACCCTAAAACAATAGCGTTAGTTTCCGTTTCGAGTGGTGGACACTTTGATGCAGCCCCCCATAAAAATCTGCAACGGGAAGATAGTGTGCTACAGCTTCTACGCAAAACACCCAACGAAGAGGTAAAATGAAAGGAAAGAGTGGCCGAATAAACGGAAGAAATGAGCGAATGATAGGAGAACAAACGGAGAGAAATCTTTGACAGAAAAGTTTTTAGGAATAAACTCCGCTCCCCCGTCCCTTTCCCGCCTTTCCTCCTATCTTTTTTTCTTGTATTAGGTTGTCTTTTGAACGAGGAGCTTTGCCAGTCTTAGGGTTGATTTCATCGGAAATCCTTCCTAGGATTTTTTTACTTTTTTGTTCTTAAATTTCGAAACTCGCGTTAAACTTTTGTAAAATTTTAATTTTGTAAAATCCAAAAAATGATTGCCTATTTCTGTTTTAGCAACAGGTTCTGAAAAAGTTTATGGAAGAGTTACAAGGAAACGTCTTGATTTTGCAAATTGGAAGACCAACGGTCGTTACAAATGTGATTTTGGCTGCACTAATCAAAAAAGCATTGAATTTCAACTGTGTCGAGGAAATTTACGGGTGCATTGGGGGTATTTCCAAGTTATTGAACGAGCAATTTGTCGATTTGGCCGGGCAACAACAAAAAAATATAGCCAACCTGCTTGGGACCCCGGGAGCAGCATTAAAATCTATCCATTGTAACAATGTGGAAGTAAAAAAAATAGCGGAAGTTTTTCGAAAACACAACATTCGTTACCTATTTGTTATTGGGGATGAGTCGTCCATTGACACATGTAAAGAGCTTAACGAATTTGTCAGAGAAAGCACCTATGATATGCGCATCATACTCATTCCGACATCTGATCGCAACAGGTTACAGCTGACAGACCATTGTTTGGGGTATGGATCCATGGCGAAACACTTGGCCACAATGGCTAAAAGTATCATCACCAATGTCCAATCCACGCAAACGAGCGGAGCAATAACCATATTAGAATTAAAGGGATGTGACAACGAATGGTTGATTAGTAGCCTGGCGCTAGCTAGGCTGCGTAAGGATAGCCACGATGCTCCACACTTGGCCATTCTTTCAAATTTTGACGAAGGGACTTTCGTAAAAAATGTTCACCAGACAATACGCGATCTGGGAAACTGTGTAATCGTTCTTGGGGACAAACTGATATCTCCCAAAAAGGAAAGCATCAGCACACAGAATGGCGCAGGGGAATATATAAAATTAATTTCCAGTGCCAATTTTGACGTTCAAATAGATTTAATTTCCTTGCACGATTGGGAGTTGACGGCCTGCATGACGCTATCGGAAATAGATGTCATTGAATCCGAATTGTGTGTTCAAAAAGCGTTGGATCTCGCCATTGCCGGTGGAATAAGTGGAAAGATGATCTCGCTGCTACGCGCCGATGGAAATAAGTATTCAACGGAGGTAAGCTGCATAGATTTTGAAAATATTTCCGATAAGAGAAAAGAATTTCCTGAGTCATGGTATCTCTATGAAAATATGGCATTTGATATTTCATTTTTCAAGTATGCGATGCCTTTAATTGCCGGTGAAGTCAAGTGTGCCTATGAAAATGGACTACCAAGTTTCGCCAGGTTAAAGTAAGCTCAAAAATTATCGGCGGTAGTCATTTGAAAAATTACCGTAAACATATGCTGCAAATGCGATCATTGCTGCGTTGTCACCGGTGTGATGACGCAATGGAAAAACAAATTTTTTGCCAAACTTTGCCGCAAGGGTCGATATTTTTTCGCGCAGAGTATCATTGTTGGAAACACCACCGCTAATACCAATGCTTTTATAAAAAGAATGTTTTCCAAGCGCGTGGGAAACTTTTATTGATAGTGTATCGACGATCGCTTCTTGGTATGAAGCGCAAATGTCATTGATGTGGGATGCAAAGCTCCCTTCGAACTTTTCCAAAAAATACCTCAGGCTGGTCTTCAATCCAGAAAAACTAAACTTCATATCCGATTTGTTCAAAAATGCACGGGGAAATTGGTATTTTTTGGCATTTCCCAACCTTGCCAGCCGTTCGATCAAATGTCCACCCGGGTAGGGAAGTCCCAACAGTTTTGCGCCCTTGTCGAAGGCTTCTCCCGCCGCATCATCCTGTGTCTCTGCGATTGTCACTGTCGCAAGATCTTCCGATACTTCGAATAAAATCGTGTTACCGCCGGAAACCAGTAGGCCGAGGTGCGGAAGATATTCCTTCAAATTAGAAAAAAACGATTGGGGAGCATGGGCATGGATAGGAATAAATGGGGAAAATAGATGGCCATGCAAATGATTAATTTCCCTAACTGGCAGGCGCAAAATAAGGGATAATGCTCTCGCCACCGCCAGTCCAATATTTATACATCCCGGAAGTCCAGGTTCCCTGGTCACGGCAATTAATTTTGCCCCCGATATTCCGAAATTTTTTAAATCTTTTAGCAATGGAATGAAATTTTTGACATGTTCCCGGGAAGCGAGCTCGGGGACGACACCACCATATTCGGTGTGCAAATTTACCTGGGATGAAATTTTTTCAAAGACAACCCCGCTATCTTCATCAAATATGGCAATGGCTGACTCGTCGCATGAACTTTCTATGCCAATTATCATAAATTTTCCGGAATTGTTAAAAAATTCTTGTCAATATCAATTTTATATGCAGCGTCCAGATCAAATTTAACCAAATATCTAATAATGGCTAGACATGCGAGTGGTTCGTTCCCTAGCCAAACGGAGAAAAAATATGAGAACTTCACCTCAAGAGTTGTTTGAAGCAGGTGTCCACATTGGACACCAAAGGAAACGTTGGAATCCAAAAAATCATCAATATATCTTTGACCATCGCAATGGGATAACAATTATTAATCTTGTAAAAACATGCGACCAAATCGAAAAGGCATGTGAGGTAGTAAAAAATATTGTTGCCGGCGGTGGAGATGTTTGGTTCGTTGGAACTAAAAAGCAAGCGCAAGATGTCACAAAGGAAGGAGCAACTTCCGTGGATATGCCGTTTTGTATCAGTCGGTGGTTGGGAGGAACTTTAACAAATTTTCAAACGATTGAGCGTAGTTTGAACAAATACAAAAAATTTTTGACATTGGAAGAAAGTGGTGAACTTGCTAAAATGCACAAAAAGGAAGCGGCGGTCATTCGTCGCAAAATGAATCGCATGCACAATAGTTTTGAAGGACTGATGCAGATTGAGGAGCCACCAGCCGCCCTATTTATTGCAGACGTAATGCACGAACACATTGCCGTGGCGGAAGCAAAAAAAGTTGGTATTCCCGTGTTTGCCATCGTCGATACAAATTCGGATCCTTCCCTGGTTGATTATCCAATTATGTGCAACGATGATTCTACCAAGGCAATAAGAATGATATTGGGGTTGTTTTTGGAGGGTGTCCAGGAGGGCATTACGATCCGAGGAGAACGTAAATCATCGAGGAAAAAATTACTGTCTACGGACGACATGATAAAGATTGTTCCAGAAGTCGCCATGTCAAAGGAAATTATCGATGAAATATCAACAAATTTATCCGCAGAAACATTAGCGGTAGACAATGAAAATACAAATTAAGTGAGACTAATATGGTAGAGATTAATGCAAAAATGATAAATGATTTGCGCCAACGGTCAGGCGCAGGCATAATGGAGTGCAAAAAAGCTTTGGAAGAGGCCCAGGGAAATATCGAAGAAGCGATAGTTATTCTAAGAAAACGAGGCATTATAAATGCTGCTAAAAAAGCGGGGCGAGAAACTTCGGAGGGAATCATTCAATCTTACATTCACATCGGTGGCCGCATAGGGGTTCTGCTGGAGCTTAACTGTGAAACTGATTTCGCTGCGAAGAATGAAGCATTCCAGAAGTTAGCAAAGGATATTTGCGTGCACATTGCTGCGATGTCTCCCACCTATATCTCGGCCGAAGACATTCCTCCGGAAGTCGAAGAAAAGGAACGTTCCATTGCGGCCGCACAGTATGCTGGTAAGCCAGCAAACGCCATTGAGAAAATTATTTCCGGAAAATTGGCCAAGTGGCATAGTGAAGTTTGCTTGTTGGAGCAATCTTTTATAGAAGATCAAGAAATATCAATTGGAGAATACATTGCTCAATCCATAGCCATCATAGGTGAAAATATCAAGGTTGGTCGATTTGTTCGCTATCAAATCGGATAGTTAAACAAAATCCTGACCTCACACCGAGGGTTTTTTGGTATATTTTTGTCATGCGACGTCGATCGATTTGTGAGCGACGAAACGGATGTCGGAAATTTTTGCGCAATGGGGCAATTGGTGTAAATTTTCTAAAATTTTTAGCTTTTGCATTTGTAATTCCGAACGAATTATTGCGTCGAAACTATGGATGACGAGGGTATCATTGTTTAAAATTTTTACAGGATGGCAACGTTTGGCCATATTTTCTCCTATGATGGATGACCAATTTTGTTGGATGGTTTGTTGGGGTGTTATTTTTACCCCGTTGAGTTTTTTTAACAGAGTGGCTATGGAAGTGCCAAGAGGTTTAGTCTTTTTTAAACATGAGATACCTGATTCCGGCGGCAATCCACGAAATGCGGCAATTAGATTACGAATTCTACGGCCAAAAGTTTTCTTTGTCACGATATCAATCCAGTAAAGATTCTAGATTTTTTAGGAAAAAATTAGTCATTGCGATGTTGTCAACTCCGGTCTTGATGAAGTCATTAAATAGTTCATTTTTTGATATTTGAATTGCACGCATGCGTTCCTCAATGGATTCTTCTGTGATTAGACGATAAATTGTGGTAATGTTTTTTTGACCAATTCTGTGAATTCGTGCTATTGCCTGTTCTTCGACGGCGGGATTCCACCACGGCTCCATCAGAAAGGCATATTCTGCTGCATGGAGGGTTATGCCAACCCCACCAGCTTTCAAACTAATAAGCATGATTGCGCTTCCCTTAGTATTTTGAAAAGTATCCACCAACGTTTTACGATTGGATGTTGACCCTATCAAAGAGTATACTTTGGTCTCTAGCGTGCTTTCCGCGATCCTATATTTTATTTCTTTCAAAAATTCCAAAAATTGGCTGAATACAAGAACTTTGCTTCCTTCTGCTACAATAGTTTCCAGTTTCAACATTAAAATGTCGATTTTTTGTGAATCCCGAGAATTACTATGGCGCAAAGCTTCCGGAAGAATAAACTGAGAGCATGCGGCTTGCCTCAAACGGGTAATGGCTGTCAAAATATTCATACGCATTTTGGAGTCGGACGTATTAAAGTTTGTCAACTTGGACCGGAGGCTGTTTTTGATGGCATCGTAGGCGAACCTTTGGGAATGATTCATTTTACAAATAATCTCGATTTCATTGCATTTCGGTAGTTCGATGGCAACGGATTGTTTGGTTCGTCTAATTGTAAATGTTGCAATTTGTTTCTGAAAATTTCGGCGAAAATCTGGCAGACTAATGCTTGTTTGAAACTGTTTATAGCCGCAAAAAAATCCCGGCATGAGAAATTTAAATATGCTCCAAATATCCATCAGATTATTCTCGATCGGTGTCCCTGTAATGGCTATCCTAAATCTGCCATTGATATTACAACATGCCTGCATGGTTTTGGAGCGTGGATTTTTAGCATACTGCGCTTCGTCCAAAATAACATAGTCGAAGGACAATTTCCGCAATTCTGTGTTCATTTTATGCACCTGGGCATAGCTACACAGCAGAAAGTCAGATTTGTTTGAAAAATTGTAATGTTTGTCAACGGTGGCAAAAGTTTTATCGGGGAAAAATTTTTCTATTTCCTTTTGCCAAACTGAAATTACGCTCGCAGGGCAAACTACCAATGAATGTCTGTTTTTTCCATTAGCCCAAACCAATGATAATACCTGCATGGTTTTCCCAAGCCCCATTTCATCGGCAAGTAAGCAGTGGCACCCGGCATCTAGAATTGCTTGCATTGTATAGACGCCATCCCGTTGGTAGTTTTTCAAAAAATCAGGCAATTGAAACTTTACGTTACCGACATCAATGTGCGTAATTTTACATCCCGAAGCATCGACCCGAATGTGGTGCTGATTGAGCAACACATATAGGATGTATTTGCGCAATTTGGCACCGTGGTCGCAGCAAAATACGTGGCGGATGACTGAAATTTGGTTGGCAGTCAATGCGACAGCCCCAATTTTTTCTATGAAAATTAGGCGGCCATTCGCCTTTAGTAAATCGGGCATTTTCTGGGAATCAATTAGTCCGTACTCGGTCTCGATGATCCATTTAATCTCTATGTGTTCCGGGTCGAGCTCACAAACTTTGGCACAAATGTTTGGGAAAATTGCCCCGCGCTTTAGGAGTAGCATTTCGGGAGAAAATTGGACATAAAAATATTTGTTCCAGGTGTCGAATTTATTGCCTATTAAATCGATGGCATCTCGCAAATTTTTCGAACGATAATCCCGGTTCGCCGCACAGAATTCAAGGTTCGCCTTTTTGGCATAAAATAGCAGGCGCAGCAGGGACATTTTTTTTACATTACCCGAAATTACCGTGATGGAGCTGCTACTTTGCATGAAAATTGGTTTCTTTTCTGAATTATCCAAAAATGCATGCATTGAAACGCTATTACCACATATGCTAAATTTGACCAAAACATTTTTTTCAAGTCTATTCTTCTGGTGTGTATACGCTTTTTCCATAAGATTTTCCATGGCAATTTCATCCTTCGGCAAATCCATAGGGGAGGAGAAATTGTCTTCGACAATATCTACATTTTCCGAATCCACAAGCTTTGTTATCGCCATCAACGCGGCAATGGTTACAATTTGGGAAGTAACTTTTAGTTTGTTTAGCTTGTTAATCGAGGTTTCAAGATGCCCAACGCTGTCAAATGCTACGTCAAAATTTATCGTATCACCATTAAAATATGCCACTATCGTTGCCTTATGTTCTTCCAAAACCACCTTCTTGATTGCTTGTGTGGCGAATACACCTTTTGCGATGGAGCATGGACGACGCCCAAAATATTGTCCCATATCAAATTGGGCCAATTTTTTCTTCCATGACACTATGGATGCTCTCGTAAATTCACACTCTGGATGATTAGGCAACATTATGACAATCACTGACAATAAATGGCCATAGAGAATTTTGCAAGATAAGAAGACGATCTTTTACAAAATTTTCGCATTCTTTGTTTGGAATAATATGGTTTTCAAATGATTGATACCATTTTGCGTCACACAGGATATCTCTATGGGATTAATTTTGTGAATTTGTTTGAAATTTTTTAAATTTTCCTGGGCAGATTCGCTATCCATTTTATTGGCAACTACCGTGCGCGTTTTGGACAACAAATTTGCGTCGTAGCATTTGAGCTCTTCCAATAGAACGGAATAGTCATCTGCCGGCGAACGATTATCCATGCCAGACATGTCTATCAGAAACAGCAGCGAAGAGCACCTCTCGATGTGTTTCAAAAATCGTACTCCCAGCCCACGATTTTCATGGGCGCCTTCGATAAGCCCAGGGATATCGGCAAGAATTATTTTGCCGCCACTACGCCCATCTGTCATGATGCCGATGTTGGCATGCAATGTCGTAAATGGATAATTTGCGACCTTTGGAGTGGCATCGGTGAGTACCCCTATTAGCGTGGATTTCCCGGCATTTGGAAATCCCACAAGACCGACGTCTGCTATGGTCTTTAGGATAAAATCAAAAATTCCTTCTTCCCCTGGCGTACCCGGTGTTATATGCCGTGGAGCCTGGTTCGTCGACGATTTGAAATTCACGTTGCCCTTGCCACCTCTACCACCTTTCAAAATAGAGATTTCCTGCCCATGTTTTATTACTTCCGTGACAAAATTTTTCGTACTCGAATCAAGGATGACGGTGCCCATTGGGACTTTTAGAAAGCAATGTTTGCCATTTCGGCCATGCATTTCACTTCCCATTCCATGTTGACCATTTTCAGCCTTTGCGTGGGGTGTAAATCTATAAACGGACAAATCGTTGGTGTTTTCATCGCCGATAAGAATCACATCTCCCCCATTGCCTCCATCTCCACCATTGGGGCCTCCTTTGGGTATGAATTTTTCCCGGCGGAAACTCAAACACCCATTGCCACCATTGCCAGC
>JAISRG010000020.1 GCA_031273725.1 Puniceicoccales bacterium | reverse complement strand
GGCATGCCATTGGCTGACATTGAAAAAATCCTAGCACCAAAGTTTGCAATTGAAAAAACCGGGAAAGCATTTTGTGTTCTCAAAATTCATGGTTTGCCGATAGATGTTTCCGTTCCCCGGGCCGAAATAAAAATTGGGTATAGGCACACGGATTTTTCCGTCAATTCTCTCGAAGAATGTGATGTTAAAACCGCTGCTAGCCGGCGAGATTTTACCATAAATGCCATATATTTCGATGTCATGGATGAAAAAGTTATAGATGAATTTGGCGGATTAAAAGATCTGGAGTTGGGTATATTGCGCCACGTTGGGGAAAAATTTTCCGATGACCCATTGAGGGTGCTGAGGGGTATGCAATTTGCGGGAAGGTTCAATTTAAAGGCTGCCGAAACAACTCTAGCTCTATGTGGAAATTTATCTCCCGATGGCCTCTCCAGGGAACGAATTTTTTCGGAATGGGAAAAGTTGATACTGAAATCCGAAACACCGTCCCTGGGGCTACGATTTCTCAAAAATGCCGGTTGGTTGAAATTTTTCCCACAAATTGAAGCCATTGATGAATGTCCACAGGATGCCGACCAACATGCCGAGGGTTCGGTCTTCGAACACACGTGCCTGGCCCTCGATGTGTTTGCCAAAAACAAAATTGGCGATAGGCAAGAAGATCTTATCCTTGGATTTGCTGCCCTATGCCATGATTTGGGAAAACCCTACGTGGTGACACGGGATGAACGGGGAATTCACCACTACGGACACGACGAAGTTGGTGTATCATATGCGGAAGAGTTTTTAAAATCGATCAATGCTCCCAATTATTTAGTCGAAACGGTCCTGCCACTGGTCAGATGGCATATGATCCCTCGATTTTTATACAGGGACAACAGGACCGATTCTGCCATTCTACATTTGGCAAACGATGCGGGACGCATAGATCGATTGGCAAGATTGTGTTACATTGACTACATGGGACGGATAAGCGATGACAAATACGATGGTAAGTTGACGGATTGGTTAGTGGAAACAGCCAAAAAATTTGGAGTATTTGCCAACAAACCCATGCCGATTATTAAAGGTCGAGACTTGATTCAATGCGGGCTATCTCCCTCCGACCAATTTTCCAAAATATTAGATCTGTGTTTCTCCGCCCAGTTAAATTGTGAATTCCTTGATTATACTTCGGGGATTGCATATTTGCGCAAAATAATTCAAAATGGCAACATACTGTGAAAGATTCCAAGAAGTTTTCAGAAAATTGTTTGGCCGTTGCAGATAAACGCCATAACATTGCCAGCTATTACCTGCCATTGGTTTTTGTCATTGCATTGACATGGCTCATTCCAGCATCATTTCGGAACAATGTTAAATCTGCTTTTACATATGTTCAAATTCCAATCTACGCGGCATCTATCCAGTTGGAAAACCTGCGAAATGCTTTTGCCAAAGGGACTCTTTCCGGGAGAAAACTGACCACTTTCTGTGAAAACCTGATGCGAGAAAATATGGCCCTACAACTGAAACTGGCAACGTTGGCAGACAATGCTCTCGATGTTTCCCAATCCGAACAAGAATATCACATCGGAAATTTTGTGATGAAACCAGCCCGGGTAATCCGCAGAGATATTGCTTCTTGGACAAATGAATTGGTTATCAATGTTGGGGCAAACCATGGAATCGCCGAAGGAATGGGTGTAATTTCTCAGAATTATGCAGTGGGTCGCATAAAATCGGTGAATGCAAAGACTTCCGTCGTCGAACTAATTTCGTCACCGCAATTTAGAATGGTGGTACACGTGGCGGGAGATACTGCCAGGTCGCCCATAATATTTTCGGGAAATGGGCATAAATTTTTTAGCCAAGCTGTCGGCTTTGCAACAAATATTCCAACAAAAATTGTATCGGATGGCGAACCAATACTTCTCGTCACGTCGGAACTATCCGGGGTGTTTCCTGAAAATATCGCAGTGGGGTTTATAAAATCTCAAGAAGAACATGATAGGAATTTCTTTTCATCGGATGTCACCCTGAATGGTGACCTATTGTCAAAATTGTATGAAGTTGCGATCCTAGTAAATTTGGAAGATCAAAAATGATATCTCTCTTTCTTGCCATTGCATATTGTTGTGTACTGTTTTTATGCCAAATTTTCAATGGCGCCACCCTATTTCCCGGCGTTTTAATTATTCCCGTCGGGCTATTTATTCACAACACTGTGCCATATCTAAGTTCCCTCCAAGCTACAATTTTGTATTGTCTAATCGGGTCCATCCTTGACGTGATATTCCCATTTTTGCCATTTGGGATTAGCATAATCTTTTGCACATTTTTTTACTGTACACAAAAAGCGGTCTTTAGTCCGAGATATTCCATATTACCCAGTTATCGGATTGCCTTTGAACAATTTGCCAATGTGCTATACATATTGTTGCTGTGCATATTTCGAAATGTGCCATTTAGCTTATTTCATTTCCTACCAACGGTTATTCTTTCCCAAATTTGCATATTTTTGGTATCAAATAAAATGGCCATTTTTCACAAACGACTTATGGCAATTTATGATAATTACATGAAGTATCAAAAATAATTCCTATTGGAATGGCATCGAGTTTGGGACAATTCTAGCAAAACTACTCCTCGCATAGGAAATCAAAAAATCCTTTGCCTTCCTAATATCCTTTGTTACTAACGCACGCAATTTCATGGCGTCACTTTTACTCAAAGCCCTAAGTGTAACATCGAAAAATGACAAATTTCCCATGATGGAGATGCTTTTGCTATTTTTTTCGTAGGATAAAACACCCCTAGAGTACATCATTTTTGAATTTGGAGCGATGAAAACAGTATTTTCGTTGTATGTTTTTATTGCCACGCGAATTTTGAAGTCCGACAATGGTATGCTAAATTTATGTATGTGTTTACTTTTGTCGTCCACTTCTTCGAAAAACTTTTCCATGGAAGAATTTATCGTTAGCAACTTTTGAAATGATAGGGTTGCATCACTATCCAGTGTGATACGAGAGATCTCAATCTTTCCAAATTCCAGCTCCGTAATATTATATTGTACTGCCGTGGTAATGTGCTGTTCGTTGTTTGTTGTGAAGAAAAACAACTTAAATCCATCATCATCCTTATGTTTACAAATTTCAAAAACAAGCTGTTTTTTGTCGAGCAGCACCATTGCTTCCAAATCATCATTGATATAGGTCAATATGGTATTCAACTCTCTGCAAATAACTTTTGTTTCTTCAATGGATTGGGTATTGTTGGACGCTGCGGATATTAGTTTTCTTCCAAGAAAAGCTATGATGGTAATTGCGAACAAGGACAACATTACTTCCAACAGAGTAAATGCTTTACCGACAATATGCCCCTTCCTTCGACTTAATACAAGACCCATAAACCTTACGCTTTTAAAATTTAGTAACGACGAATAAAATAGTCAATACGATATTTGTACTATGCGAATGGCAAAAATAAAGAAACAAAAAATAGGAAAGAAAAATAAAATCCAACCATCTCACTATCGATATGTAAGAACTAGACCATGGATCAGCCGTGACCAGCCGTCAACTATTACGAACAACATCAGTTTGAATGGTAGAGAAATGGTCATTGGCGATACCATCATCATACCAAGGGCAAGCAAAATATTTGAAACTATTAGGTCAACGGCAATGAATGGCAAATATAGTAAAAATCCTATTTGGAATGCTTCCGTCAACTCGGTAACCGTAAATGCTGGAATAAGAACTAGTAAATCATCCGATTGTAGTTTTTCTGCATCTTCCAGCGGCCATAGCTTGCGAGCGGTTTTCATAAAAAACGCCTTGTGCTTTTCGCTGGAATGTTTTTTTAAAAATCTTTGAATTGGCACTTGTAAGGTACTAGCGACGGACTTTATCTTTTCCAAAGAATCGAATTCCAGCTTAATATTTGCACTTAAAACTCCTATTTCATTAACCACGGGAAACATCACATAGATGCTCAGCATGATTGCCAAACCATTGAGGACCATGTTCGGAGGCACTTGCTGTACGCCCAACGCATTCCTGACCAGGTTCATGACGATAACCATTTTCACAAACGATGAAATCAATAAAATCACGAATGGCGCGAGCGACAGTGCGATTAATAGTACAACTATTGTTATTGGATTTAACGTTACATCCGCCATGTTATACAAACTCCATTATTTGAACCCCAATATTACCATCCACACTAACTAATTTGCCATATCCAATGAGTTTACCATTGGCCCTTATTTCAACAGGTGAATTGATAGGGTTCGGGGAAACGAACGTATATCCTGGTTTAATCGATTTTAATTCAGAAAGTGTTACAGTTTTTCTGACGGTTTCAAAGGTCAAATCGAGCATTAGCGAGTCCACCGCCTCTTTTTCTATCCGTTTTACTTTTGCCCGAGCAGGAGGTATCGTAGGCTCAGAACTTTGAGGGCTTTCTTCCTGAGGTTGCTCAGCGACATCGGCTGGTTGTTCCTTTTTTCCTTCTTGAGTAGATTCTTCGGTTGGTCGTTCTGCTGCGTCGGCAGCTGGCCCATCAAGAGTAGAATCTTTCTGTTCCGCGTTGTCAATTTTTTCATTGGACGGAGTCATAGATGAATCCTCTTCGCCATCATCGCCCGTGTCGTCGGCACCTTCATTTTCATCCTTGCCGTCATCCTCATCCGGAGAATCATCGGAGTCTACATTCTCCTCCTTTTTGTCGCCATCTTCTGGCCCATCGAGAGTAGAATCTTTCTG
>JAISRG010000054.1 GCA_031273725.1 Puniceicoccales bacterium | reverse complement strand
TCTAATGGCTTTACAAGAAATTTTCTTTTGCCATTTTATCAGAAGAAGCTTAAAGAGCTTGTGCGTATGAATGTTAGTGAATTGGATTTTCACGGGTTGAAGCTATTATCGGCAGACGTTTCGCCCTCGCGTTACCTTTTCTGTCCGCAAGACGTTGCCAGGATAATAAGTTGGCAAATTGTTATGGCCGACAATAGTATTCGGGACGTATTATTTTCTGAAATGGACGGAGAAGATTCGATCAATGATATGGGCTCGAAAATATTTTTCAATGCGAAATCAATGCCTCTTGCGGGATTCGATTCGCTGGGCATTGAAAATTTAAAATTTGTAAAAATTAGCGATAGTAAGTACGATATAACTTTCGCACCAGAAAATGATGCCATATCATTTTTGCCAAAAATAACCTACAAGCTATCGGAATTATATTTCCGCCTTGAAATCTCCGTGACCAACCGCGGAACCATGCCGATATGCTGGTGCCCAGCCATACATTTTTTCATAAACCTGCCATGGATCAATGGAACACCACTGGAAAAATATATTGTCAAAAATCTTGCCAAAAAGCGGCTACGAATATCCGACGACATGCGCATAATAAATTCCGTAAAGTCTAGCGAAAGGACATCCCTTGAGCTGTTGAATAATGATATCATAGGGTTTACGCAGTTACAGGATAGTAAAATTTGGATGGGAACACCCAACGAAGAAGAGGGCCTTTCCTTCATTTTTGGAAACAAGACACAAAAGTCCGTTTTAATGATACGCAAAACTCCAACAACTGGCAAAATAGAAGTGGCTTTTGTGTCCGATATGCCTTCCGAAAATGGCGGTAATATGACAAATGCTGACATCCAAAATTATGCGATGATAGCACCAAATGAAACGGATACCTTTGCGACGGAAATATCGGCCTATTGACGGACGGCTTTTAAACTGCACAATTTCCTTTGAAATTGCCGAATATTTTTTATTCGCTAGCGATGTGGAATTTAAGCAACCAAAAAACTTTGTAGCCGTACCATTCAAATACCATGAACGGGTTGAGCTCACCATAGATGACATAACAAACCTTGGAATGGGGCTCGGCCGCATAGATGATTGGGTCGTAATGGTTCCCTATGTTTTCCTTGGCGAGGTTGCAATCGTCCGCATCCATAAAAATTTGAAAAACTATTCCATTGGAGACCTGATAGAGGTCGTCAAACCATCTCCCGATCGCATCGAGCCGAAATGTTCACTGTTTGGTATCTGCGGCGGTTGCCAATATCAGCATATAAGGTATGAAAAACAGCTAGATCTCAAGCGCCATCATGTATCTACCGCAATGAAAAAGTTAGCCGGCATCACATTTCCAGTCAATGAATGTTTGCACGGAGACCGCCCATACAACTACCGTTCGAAAATAACCCCACATTTTCAAAAGTCCGTACCACCCATAGGGTTTCTGAAAGAAGGAATGCGAACGATTGTCGACGTGGAACAATGTCCCATTGCAACTGAAAGCATAAACAATAGCTTGGGTGCCGCCCGGGAAAATATTTTACGAAATAAAAGTTCATTGAAGCGGGGAGGGACCCTGCTTTTGCGAGATTTGGGACAACGGGTTGAAACAAATCCCAAGGTGGTTGTATCGCAGAAAATTGGCAATTTTAATTTTTCCTACCGCGCCGGCGAGTTTTTCCAAAACAACCCCTATGCATTGCCACGGTTGACAAACTTTGTTGTCCAAGCAGCGCTCGGGCCAAAATACTTGATCGATGCTTACTGTGGCGTTGGAGTTTTCGGAATAATGGCAGCGAAAAATTTTGAAAAAGTTCTTGGCATAGAAGTCAGTGAAACTGCCATCAATTTTGCCAGGCAAAATGCCCGTGCCAACGAAATTGACAACATTCGGTTCATCGTCGGCGTAGCGGAACAAATTTTTGAAAATGCTGAATTTGCGGGATCCGAAACCAGTATCATCATCGATCCACCACGGGCCGGATGTGCGGAAACTTTCCTATCCCAGCTGATAGCATTTTGTCCGGCAAAAATTGTCTATGTTTCATGTGCCCCAGATACGCAGGCACGAGATTTAAAATTCCTTGCTCAACAATATTCCATCGAAGAGATTCAGCCAATCGATATGTTTCCACAAACGAGGCACATGGAAAATATTGTTGTGTTGAAATGGAAATCCTAGGCTTTCCGCCCTCACAAAATAAAAGGGAAGAGGAAATTTCCATAGGTTGGTTGCGGAAGTGGTAATAGGGCGGCTATTCCGAGTTTGGGAAGGCTGTGAAGGACCAGATTAATATGGCCCCGTGAAATTACGCTAATTTAGTGCAGTATATTACAGAATAAACAAAAGAGGTCAAAAATTTTACATCACATTTGTTGCAATTTTGAAATCTTTAAATACTATCGATGGTATGAACTTTGTTTTTAAGGCTTTCAAGAACAATGGTGAAATTGTTAATTCTATCATAGCGGCAGTAAACCAGCAAGAGGCTGTCAAATTGATAAAACAACAACACCTACGATTAGTTTACATTACGGAAGAAAAGAGTAGGCAACGTGCTTCGATACAACTGTTCAAAAGGAAACAACGACCAACGGCCCTGACAAATACGTTCCGACTATTTTTTTGAAAAGCTACACAAAATGCTCGCTGCGGGAATAACATTATCCGATGCAATATCTGTTATCAATAAAAGAACCGTAGATCCAACAGAAAAAAACACTAACCGACAAATTTTTGCAGGATATTTCAGGAGGCAATCTTTTTCAGATGATAGAAAAAGTTTACACATGAAAATAAAGAGCAACATGTATCGAATCATTTTGGGAGGAGAGTCACGCGGAAATCTCGTAACCGTACTAAAAGATATAATTGATTTGTTAAGATCCAAAAATGAACTCAAACAGACGATGATTTCGTCTTTAATTTATCCCTCATTCA
>JAISRG010000047.1 GCA_031273725.1 Puniceicoccales bacterium | reverse complement strand
TATTATTCTTCAGCCGATGGGGTTGCTTCTGGAATTTCCGTTGGTTTTTCACCATTCGTAACATTTTCTTGGCGTAGATCCTTGCAAAGCATGTACATTAGGTGGTCCAATGTTTTCCCTCGCAGGGTACGCCTACGCAGGTCGATAATTTTATTATTATCCCGTCGCAGCTCGGCAATATACTTGTTGATATCAAGTCCTGCGGTGTACACATCTTGCAAAATCATCTTTTCGATGTCGTTTTGCAGGGGTTCTATTTTCTCATCTTTAGCAATTTTATCCAAAATAGCTTTAATTTTTACGCGCTGCATTGCAATGGGTTTGAGGCCATCGAAAATCTCCTGGGATCGCTTTGAAATATCGTCAAGGTTTGCCCCTGATCTTATTTTGCGATCCACAAATTCGTCCATCAAATTGGTAGCTTCCCCATCTAGGGCACTTTCTGGAATTTTTACATCAACCGATTCAATGAGTTTTGTTACCAATTCTTCGCGCTGATTGAACCTCGCCTGGGAAGTTTTGTAATTGGTAAGCAATTGTTTCGATTTCTCATATAATTCCTCCCGTGACTTTACCTCTAGCGTTCGTAACATATCTTCCGTCAGCTCTGGCAATACACATTCACGAACCTCGATGATTTCCAAATCGTAGACGATGGTTTTGCCGGCCAACTCAACCACTTCAAAATTGGTTTCAAATTGTTGGGAAACTGTCTTTTTTCCACCGGCCTTTACGCCCACGATGCCATCGATTATTGCGCGTACGCCAGGCATTGCGGTATTGCCGGCTTCTTCCCATGTATTTGTTTGGGTCCCATAGATGGCAGGGATACTCTTTGTGTCAGCAACTAAACTTCCATCATCAAACTTGCCCGTATAATTTAATTTAACAAAATCACCGGCCTTCGATTTTCGTTCAACGATTTCATATTTCGCATACCGCCTCAATGTGTTTCTTACCTCATTTTGAACTTCCTGTTCTTCCACGACCACGTTGATTGGATCAATGGACAGACTTTTATAATCTGACATTTCAAACTCTGGAATAATATCCAGCGTCACTGTGCAAATCATGCCACCATCAACATTTTCATGTTTTACGTCGACGATGGAAACGATATTCCACTCCGTCTTCGAGTTTAAAGTATCAAGCACTTTATTGATAATATCGGAATCCAGTTGCTTTTTGATCCCATCGGAAAATTTCGATAGAATAATATTTCTAGGAACTTTTCCCTTTCTAAATCCTGGAATATTAGCCTCTTTGCAAAACTTACTAACTATCGATTCACTTTCCGCCGCTATCTCACTCGCATCAAATGTACATACTACATTTAAGCGCGTATCACTAATGTTTTCAATCTCTTCTTTCACAATTTAAACGCCTATCATCCAGCCTAGGAGTAAATAATACGACACCCAGGTCAATAGTTTTTTAGAAAACATTTCGAAAAAGACATTTGTGTATTTTTGTAAAAAAGTAACAATGTTCCACACCCAAATCGGAGTAATTGTCGACCTGGATAAAATATGTTTTGTGACAAAGTAATGGAAAAAGTAAATGCCGACCTAATTCGGTATTTGGTAGATGCTGGCATCGCTGACTTTGCTTTCGCCAACGGGTTGAAAAATTTAGAAGCAGAAACATTGAATGAAAATTTAATGGCGACCCTGCGGAAGATGTCCGATGAAGGAAAAATTTTCGATGCCATTGGAATGGAAGTTTTAACGGAAAACATTTCTTCCGACGATGGCAATGCACTAAATTTCATCGGCCATAATTTTGCGATAAATAATGCGCTTGTTCCAATTTCACTGGACAATAAGGAATGCGTGATTGCGGTGGCAGATCCTTTTAACGTTGAGCTAATGGATACCATCTCGAACAGGTTTAAAATCCCCATCACATTTAAACTAACGTCCTTTAAAACGGTCAGGGAATTTTGGGAAAGGATGGCCCCTGGGAACGTAACCAAAGTAAAAGAAGATATGTCTTCGCCTTCGGCAGGTCCCAGCGAGCTAGAATCGGTTCTTTTGGACAAATTCTTTGATAACTTGCTAAAGGGGGCAATTTCAGAGCGAGCATCGGATATTCATTTGGAAAATTGTAAAAATGGGATGCGCATAAGGACCAGGGTAGATGGCAAGCTGCACACCATAAATATGGTCGATAAAACGTTTGCACAGGCTGCCATCGCGAAGATAAAATTTAAAGCCGATGCGAAAATTGATGAAGCCCATTTGCCTCAGGATAAAAGGATGCGCGTAAAAATTTTTAGCAAACACTATGACCTGCGCATTTCAATTTTGCCGACCGTATATGGAGAAAATATCGCTATAAGAATTTTTGACCAGGAAGATAACGATTTTGACCTACGGAGCATTGGCTTATCCAAGGAACAATCCATTTTGATGGAGTCGATAATAAATGCCAAAAATGGACTGATCCTGCTGTGCGGCCCGACCGGATGTGGCAAAACGACAACTCTATACACAATTTTAAAAAAGATATCATCGCGGGACAGGAAAGTGATTACCATCGAGGAGCCCATAGAATATAGGTTGGATGGAATCAGCCAGGTCCCCGTCAATGATGAAATTGGGCTATCCTTTGCCTCCATTTTACGTTCCGTTTTGCGCCAGTCTCCAAACGTCATAATGGTCGGCGAAATTCGAGACCATGAGACAGCGGAGCTCGTCATCCAAGCCACCCTAACGGGACATTTGGTTTTGAGCACCGTCCACTGCAATGATGCGATGGGGGCCATTACGCGATTGCTGGACCTCGGTATTTCAGAATTTTTGATAAAGAGCTGCTTGCGCGGAGCAATTTCCCAAAGACTTGTGCGTAAACCGTGCCAATCGTGTATGACATTGCGCAAACTATCGGATTATGAAAAAGTACTATTTCCCCGACTGGCTGATTCGATAAAGATGGTTCCGAAAGGACACGGATGTGAAAATTGTTTTCAGAGAGGATATAGGGGTAGGATCGCGATTTTTGATTTTCTAATTAAAAAAAGCTTAGCGGAACATACTTCGGTGGCGAACAAAGAAGTGGTTTGCGATGACTTTTCCCATGCCGACTCCTTTTCAGAAAATATTTTTAGATTGCTAAAAGATCGTACAATCTTCTTCGAAGACATCAGCCAACTGCTGCTCTACGACATTCGAAATTCCGGACACGCCAAATTTTGAAATCGATGGGAATTCGAATTATTTTTCATTTTTGCTTCGAAGATTTTTACACAAAATGCTTGACCGAAAGGACAAATATTCCAGATTGCCAATCACATTTGCGAGCATAGTTTAATGGTAAAACTTCTGCCTTCCAAGCAGGTATCGTCGGTTCGATTCCGTCTGCTCGCACCAAATTTATCCAATCGAATTTTCAAAATTTAGTCTTTGCCATGGATGCTCCACTGCTGATTTTTTCAAACACCAAAAAAGATTCCGACCTGCTCTACTTGATCGGCACGCATGTCCCAGATAACATCGCCGTTGTGTTCGATGGCCAGGAAACCACCGCCCTGGTCAGTGCACTGGAAATTAACCGCCTCAGGAATGCATCGAAAATTGGCAAGTTCATCGGTTGGGACAGCATTAAATCATCGATTCAATCTGCCAAAGTTACCGATTTCGACATTTTGAAACGATTTTTACGAAATCTCGAGTTAAAAACCATTTGCGTCAAGCGGGACTTTCCGGTTTACCTGGCAGACCAGTTGAGGTCCACGGGCTTCGAAATCATTGTGACAGAATTTTCAATCCTGCCACGGAGATTGATAAAATCCGATGGAGAAGTTGCCGAAATCAGGCGTGCAATTGCCATTGTTTGCCAGACATTTGCACACGTGGAAAATATTCTACGGACCGCATCAATCAATGGCAAAAACGAATTGGTTTTCGAAAATGAAATTTTGACATCGGAACGTCTACGCACCATGATGGAAACATTCTGCTACCAATTGGGAGCAATTGCGGATGATACAATTGTTGCATGTGGAATCGCCGCCTGTGACCCGCATAATATGGGATATGGTCCACTGAAAGCCAACGAATTCATTTTGATAGATTTTTTCCCACATTTAAAAACTTCTGGCTACTATGCCGATGTTTCCCGCACATTCATCAAAGGAAAACCAACGAAAGAACAAGCCAACTTGTACGACACCGTCAAGACCGCCCATGACATGGCCATCAACATGGCCCAGGACGGAGTCCAGGTAAAGGATATAATGGCGCGAACCTTTGAATATTTCGAAAATAGGGGGTATAAATCAAGCAATACCTCCAATCCTCCCCACGGAATGTTTCATTCACTCGGGCACGGCCTGGGGCTTGACATTCACGAACCACCAAGAATTGGGATGGGCGATGACATGCTGCAAGCTGGAATGGTCGTAACCATTGAGCCCGGACTGTATTACCAAGAAATTGGAGGTGTGCGCATAGAGGATGACATCCTGGTCGGCAAGCAATCTTGTAAAATTTTGACCCAAATTCCCCACAATTGGAT
>JAISRG010000028.1 GCA_031273725.1 Puniceicoccales bacterium | reverse complement strand
ATGCTCGACATTTTTGACAAAAAATATTTTCTGGCCAACCAATGGAAGAGTTGAGTAAGGTTTTTATCCCTGATCATGTGGAAAAGAAATGGACATCTAAATGGTTAGATGATTGTTGTTTTGATAGGATCGTAGATAATTCGAAGGAATCTTTTTGCGTTTTGATGCCTCCACCAAATGTGACGGGGGTATTGCACATGGGGCATCTGCTCAATCAAACCCTACAGGATGCTTTTGCGCGGATAGCCAGACATTGTAACAAATGTGCCACTTGGATCCCCGGCACAGACCATGCGGGAATTTCTTTACAAGTAAAAGTTGAAAAGGAATTGATAAAAAATGGTATCAATCTCAAAACGATTGAGCGGGAAAAATTTCTGGAACATGCCGGTGCTTGGCGTGACAAGCATGGTGGTGTCATTCTGTCGCAATTGAAAAGTCTTGGGGTTTCCTGCGATTTCAAAAATCAAGTCCATACCCTCGACGGAGGCTACAGTCGTGGGGTATTGACGGCTTTTGTAGAATTGTACAAACGTGGATATATTTATCGGGGGAAACGGATAGTAAACTGGTGTCCCAAAACGCTAACGGCGTTGAGTGACGAAGAGGTCACCATGAAGCCGCAAAAAAGTAAGCTGTATTATGTACAATATGATATTGTGGAACGGCCCGGGCGGTCTATTGAAATCTCAACCACACGTCCGGAAACGATCATGGGGGACGTAGCTGTTGCCGTTAATCCCGAAGACGAACGTTATAAAAACCTAATTGGTTTACATTGTAAGCGCCCATTAAATGTTATGGAAATTCCAATCATTGCGGATAATGCCGTCGATAAAAATTTTGGAACCGGAGCTTTGAAAATTACACCGGCCCATGATTCCGTCGATTTCGCAGTTGGCCAGCGGCATAACTTACCAATAATTGATATTTTAAATCCCGATGGAACTTTAAATGCCCGAGCCGGCGATGAATTTATTGGTTTGGATAGGTTTACTGCCCGTGAGAAAATAGCAGAAAAATTGCAAGCGATGGGAGCATTGTCAAAGGTGGAAGAATATGAAAATAATATCGGATTCTCAGAGCGTGGGAATGTGCCGATTGAACCAAGGCTTTCCGAACAATGGTTTCTAAAATATCCGAAGGTTGATGAGTCGAAACGTGCTGTTTCCGAAGGGTTCATAAAATTTTATCCAAAACATTGGGAAAAGACCTATCTGCATTGGCTGGACAACATTCGAGACTGGTGTATTAGCCGCCAGCTTTGGTGGGGCCATCGCATTCCCGTTTGGTATAAAAAGAATTCCGATCGTAGCGATAGCAACAATTGGCATGTTTCCGTTGATGGACCATCTGACATTGAAAACTGGGAACGGGACGAAGATGTACTTGATACCTGGGCCTCTTCCTGGATATGGCCGTTTGGTGTTTTTGGATGGCCTGACCAGGAAAAAATGAACGAGAAATCTTTTCAATATTTCTATCCGACCAATGTTTTGGTAACGGGACCAGATATCATATTTTTTTGGGTTGCCAGGATGATTATCGCCAGCATGGAGTTCATGGGCCCGGAAAAAAAATCTCTGAGCGACAAGGAAATAAAAGAGCGTATTCCCTTTGAGAATGTATATTTTACGGGGATTATACGAGATAAACTCGGGCGCAAAATGTCAAAAAGCCTGGGGAATTCACCGGAACCATTGGATTTAATCGCCAAATATGGTGCCGATGGCCTGAGGTTTGGGATTTTACTAAGCGCTCCCAGTGGTCAGGATTTGATTTTCAACGAAGAAAATTTGAAACTTGGAAGAAATTTTTGTAACAAACTATGGAATGCATTCCGCTTCAGTCGGATAAATCGTTCATATACGCCGTACACTAAAATATCCTTGGCCGACATAATTGCGAAAATTTCCACCGCGGACCTAGACATCGACGACCATGCAATTTTGTTAAATTTGATAAAATTCTGCAGCACATTCGAGGGACAAGTGAAAAATTTTGAAATCAATGCTGCCATAAATTCCATAAGTTCATTCTTTTGGAATGAGTATTGTGATTGGTACGTCGAGGCATCCAAAAGCAGATTAAAAGATGGGAATAAGACGGTGGCAGCCGTCCATGATATCATCATGCGGCAACTGTTGCTTCTTTTAAATCCATTTATTCCATTCATCACCGATGAATTGTGGAACGTTGGCGAACGTAATCAACGCAGCATGCAAAATGTTTACTGTGAGACTTCCAAAGATTTGCGGGCAGCATTTGATTGTCTTAATCTGGATAAAACATCCATCGGTGTGGTTTTACAGCTTAAAGAATTTTTAAATTTGTCCCGGCGATTAATTTCACAGTCCCAGGTGGAATTAAAAGAACGCATGTTACTGCATATTTGTCCAAAAACTGAAATAGCAGAGGAAATTTTAAGAAATTATATCTCCAAACTACAAAGACTCATTGGCATAGAAAAAATAGATTTTACCGATGAAATTCTCCAGTTGCCATCCATACAAACTCCACTGGGAATAGTCTACCTCCAGGTGGCAAAGGTCAATTCCGTGGAAGAAAAAAAGAAACTTGCTTGGGAAATTGAAAGGCTTTCCAAGCTAATAAGATTGAATGAAATACAATTATCGAGTAGGGAATTTCTCACCCGTGCACCTGCCCATATTATTGAAGGGACAAAAAAAATGCTAAGTGAAAATACCTCTAGGCGAGAAGAATTACGCAAAATTTTATCGACAATGTGACCTAATCACTTGCACAGATCCCCAAAGAGTCGCAATAATCAATAGAAGTTAGAATTCTTCCACTTTTGGAGAGTTCATGGAACGTTTTTCCCATGAATTCCCTTTTTTATAAAAAGGGACAGTAGCAAACCAACAAAGGTCAATATCGGCATGGTCAGAAGAGCATTTCTGAAATCAATATGGGATATCGCCATCACGTGATCCACATCGTACGTTGAGTTCTTCTCCATGAGCCAGCCAACTATTGGCTGAAATATTCCTCCGACGGACATGACAATCATGTTTACCACTGCAATCGCACTACCCTTTGCATTTGGCAAATTGGCTTCCAAGCTTGCAACGAAACAAATCACTTGTGGGCTTGAGGATACTCCGGCTAAAAATAGTAACGCTCCCACGGCGAATGGAGATTGTATGGGACATATCAACATTATTGAGAAAAAAACTGTACTCAGAAAACTACCGATTACCAACAGTTTCCTTCTACACTTTATTATGTCGGACAATAATCCTACCAATGGGCCTCCGACCAACCACCCGATGTAGAGCATGCTGGCGATTTTGGCAGCTTCTGCTTTGTGTAGGCCCAATGCATTTTGTATGTATTGAACGCCCCAGAGATCACCAAACACAACGGTTGGCATATATAAACAGCTGGCCACCAACCCCACTATCCACGTTTGCTTATTTCGGCAAACGGAAATTAACCCAGAAATAAAGTGACTCAATGAAAATTGGTCAGATTTTGCAACCCGTTTTTCCTGCTCCCAATGCGGTGTTGGGGGAATGAACAGGTATACAACTATAAATGTTACCAGACCTATGATTGCCAGTAATACCAACGACATCCTCCACCCAGATTTGTCTATTAACACCGACAGTGGAGCCTGTCCCAAAAGAGCACCACAAAGGCCCAATGAGGTTGCCAAGCCAGACAAAAAAGCTAATTTATTTTCGTGGAACCACACAGCAGCCAGGTACATGACGCCAATAAAAGCACAACTCGAACC
>JAISRG010000007.1 GCA_031273725.1 Puniceicoccales bacterium | reverse complement strand
TTAGCCCAAGCCCTTAACAGGCCATTTGTAATCGTCGAAAGCAATAAAAACAATATTGATATGCAAAATCGCAATCTAGGAGATACGCAGACTGCCATAGACGTGGTTACTGCGCTTCTTAATCAAATTTTTACCCTGGAGAACGAAGTCCTGCAACAACCTGCTACCCTAAAAGAGATGGAAGATTTCCTAGCAAATTTCCAGAGAGGGTTTGCTGATGGCCAACTGCAACTCACTGCCATAGCAATGGCAGGCGATATCCTAGCAATGATTGCCAATAATCCCAACCTTGCCGTGGAAGAGATAAAAAATGGACTTAAAAAAAAACGAAAAGACCTAGAAGCGAGAGCAGAAAGCATACGCGATAGCCTTGCGGGACTTCGCGCTGGAGGAGCAACCGTTAGAATCTACGACCACAATGGGGATACTGCGATTTATCATGCGGTCCGCGCAAACGATCCAGGCTCACTTTCAGGTGGTCCAGGATTTCCTGTGCAATACAAACAAGATGCCATTAGGTCTGTATTGATTGACCCAAGAGCAGTGTGTTTGTTTAACATAGGGAATCATTACATGGCTATACAGAGGCACATACCTGTATAAGATTATACATGGCAAATCCATCCTAAAATTTTTGTGCAACAAAAGAAACGGATGAAGTTCGAATGTGAGGCATTGGAAAGAGGATGATAAGGTTATTTTAGGTAAGAGTAGATAAACATGTGGAACTATTTCTTCCCTGGATGTATTTTCTCTCCTAGAAGGAAGGAGAAATAAAACAACGTAAAAAGAAAAAATGCTTTGCCGATTTTTTCTTTGTCTTTCTTTGCTCTCAACCTTCCCTATAGGGACAAATTAAATTAATTGACTACAACTTTTCAATTTTTACTCCGGACTTTTCCAAAAAGTTATAATCTTACACAGCATGATAAAGATACCATGTTACTCTTCCACAGGTACTGGCTTTATGGCTTCCAACTGAACATCTTTTGATGATAAATAGTTGTGTAACCTATAACTATAAGCATGCGGAACAACTTTGCCATCCACCGTAGATTTAAACTCGTCAACAAAAAATAAATTTGGTCCTTCTTTCTCAACACTCACCAAGCGCGTACCTTCAAAGTGTACAAGATGTAAGGTATTCAATACTATGATCAGCGATACCGGTACCTTTGGTAATTGACCAGATTTTTCCAATGCAGGCAATAGTACATCATGGCAAAAACCTATCTCGCAATTGTATTTCGGAGAAAAACCTTTCAACTTTTCTATCACTTCTTCGTATTGCACAACCCTAGGATTTTGTATAAATCCCTCTGCCCACTTTAACATTGGAGCGAGAGCACGACTATTGTACTCTTTGCTGACAGCTTCAACTTCGCTTGGATCAGGCTCATCAAGACCATATGCAAACATTTCATGTAACTCGGCAGCCTCCTCTGGAGTGAGAACCTTCGTTATTTCAACCCCGTCACCATGAATTGATTTATATTTAGGGACATCCATATAATACCTTTCACTAAAAGGCTTATCTTTATTCCTTTAATGTCAAGCTTTTTAGGCTAGAAAAATTAACGTAACCATTGATAACATTGACGATCTTGAAATTTTCATTTTTCTCACTTTTATTTTGCAATTCGCAATATGGTTAAGTTTTTCTCTTGATTTTTTATTTAGCTTATTAACAATCCCACCAATCTTATGAAAAATAAAGGTAAAAAAATTGCTGCCGTTATTACGGTATGTTTGTTGCTTTGCATCACTGATATTTCTGCTGCTGTACAAAAGATATTATCAGTCGATGTACGGAAGGTCTTTGAAAATTACGAAAGTGCTAAAACTGCGCAAGCTGCCTTTTCTGAAGCTGTTGCTGCCGCAGATAAGGAACTCCAGGAAATGAATAATGCCATGTTGAAGTTACAGGAAGAAATTTATACACTGAGCGAAAGGGTAGAAAATACTGCATTGTTGGATTCCGTTCGTGAAAAATCTAAGCGGGAATCCGAAGAGAAAATGGAAGCTTTTCGCGTACAGGAAAGGGAGTTTAGACAACTTCATCAAAATTTGAATAAGAAGCTTGCGGAACGCAGAGACAAAGAACTTTTGGAACAAGGTAAAGCCATCGAAGATGCCACTGCTGTAGTTGCAAAAGCAAAAAAAGCGGACATAGTGCTCAACAAAGTTCCTGGTACTTTGTATGTCGATGATGCACTGGATATTACGCAATTGGTCATCGATGAATTAAATTCAAAACGGAAATAAGGCTTATTTTAACAATTGAATTTTATGGCGTCCAATTAGGTGGACGCTTTTTTGGCCAAAAATATCTCACAACCTGACATTATTTTAGATTACTGTTTTGTGAACTGTAGAATATATGAATTTCTCCTACGAACTACATGAACTTATAGATTTATTAATCCCCAAAAAAATCATTGGTCACACTTCTTTCCCCATTTCGCATATCGGATCTCTAGTGGAAACAAAACAGGGAGGTGTTTCTTTTCTCGGGAATTCCAAATATAGAAAAGAAGTGGAAAAAAGTCAGGCGTCTGCGATATTGCTTCCCATGGAACTTGATTTGGCACCAAAAGAGAATCAATGTTTCCTGTTTTTTGATAATCCGTCATTTGCCCTTGGAAAACTTTGCCAAGACATAGAAAGAAAATGTTGTCCGCAACCTCACGGCTGGCACCATCCCAAAGCTGTCATAGATGCAACTGCATCAATTGGACAAAATGTGAGTATTGGCCCCAATGTGGTTGTCGAATCCAATGCGACCATTGCCGATAACGTTATTATTATGGCCGGATGTTACATTGGACACAGCGCCAAAATTGGGCCAAACAGTGTTTTACATCCTTCCGTAGTGGTCATGGATTTTTGCGAAATTGGATCGCGGGTAACGTTGTTTTCTGGTGTAATAATAGGGTCCGATGGTTTTGGATATGAAACTGTAGATGGTGTCCATGAAAAAATTCCACAGATTGGAAATGTGGTAATTGGGGATGACGTTGATATCGGAGCAAACACGACCATCGACCGTGCCAGATTTAGCCATACCAAGATTGGGAAAGGGACAAAGATAGATAATTTGGTCCAAATAGGGCATAATGTTACCATAGGGGAAGGTTGTTTAATCATTGCTCAAACGGGTATTTCTGGCAGTACTACAATAGGGAACCATGTTATCATTGGTGGACAGGTTGGGATTGCGGGGCACATAAATATTCCAGATGGGGTCTGGATAGGCGGGAAAAGTTCAGTGGTAAGTTATAAATCGAAAATGGGAAAAATATTGCGAGGGAATCCGGCAATGTCGATAGGCGACGCCAATCATTTCTATGTCCTGCGCCCCAAAATCCCAAATTTGTTCGATAGAGTATCGAAACTGGAAAAATCTCTCAGCGAATTACTGCCCAGATCTGAACTTGAGCAAATTTGAACGTTACACTCATTTGAATAAAACTCAAAAACTTCTATGCTAGCGAATTAGGTGTACGGTCTTATTAAATTCATTCCCATTGGCATCTTTTAACAATAACTTGGCAGTTCCTTCTTTTTTATTGAAGGAGCGAAGGCTACAGGTTGCTTCTCCAATTAATACACTATCACCGATATTATAAAAGATATATTCGTTTCCGCTGAAATCTTTAATGACGACCAGAAATTCATTATCTAAAAATTTCTGTTCGTTGGTTAAAACGATCTCTTTTTTGGCAACATCGTCATAGATCGTAACTACTGGAAATTCATAGTAGACGCCATCTTTTTCGTATCCTTGCGTATTAAACCCAATAACCCGCAATTTTAAGGCTATGCATTTATCTTCAACGGCACATTCCCCATATTTACCCGTTTCGATATCCTTAAACATGATGACCATTTTGTCATTACCTTTGGATTGCGAATATCCTTCCAACTTTAACCGATAGGGCTTATTTCTAACTTCAGACAGGTATAATGGAAAAGTATCATCCACCATGAGAGTATCATAGGCTTTAATTATCGTTTTTTCGCCCTCTCTATGCACAGATGGACATGTAAATAAATCAAACTCAACGGGGGATTGATCTTTTTTTAACCTCCGTGCCCAAGAAAAATCTCTTCTCGTAAAATATAGAAGTGTCGATTCCGCTTCCATTGTATTTTTGTAATTTTCAACATTTGGATTTATTTTTAAATGAGCTCTACTTTTTTTTAAAAAAACAATAGTCCATAAGCTGCCGCCAAGGACCAAAGCGATTACCAACATTAGGAAAACCTTTCTACCACTAAACACATATGCATTATACAAAAATTTTTATACTTTTCCTAGAACTTTTTGTTGATTTAAAATAAATCACGCCGATGTTGTTTTTTTATTTGTAATTTTTGCTTGCAAATTTCATTTTTTGATGTTTATATCCCATACAAGTTAAGTTTTATGAAAGAAAATATTGTTAATAATCCTCCTATCTGCAATATCGCCGCTTCGATAAAGAAGCGGTGCATTTTCAGTGGAAAAACAATAAGCAATCCCAGGGTCGAATTTTTTAAAGTGCGTACTCAAGAGGGATTTTTCAAAGAATTAATTATGCGCCTAATCAAAACATTAGCCATAGCAGAAATAATACATGCTGCTTTTTTTAAAACTCCTGAACAGATAAGGCTTGAAGCAATTAAACAAGAAATACTCCAACAGGAAGATATGTCAGAGGAAGCTTGACATTGTTTGCAATTTTTTATCACTTGTTTGTATCATGGTAAATTCATCGGCGACATTTCCTATTTTCGGAGCATCGGACTCTTCCCAAGATTTTCTGGCAAGAGCTAGGGTACTGGCGGCGGAGGAACATGTTTCTCTTCCAAAGTACCTAGCTGGTATGCTCAAACACGCTCTCCGTGGCCATGATCTTTCCAAGGTTCGTTTCTACCAGGACGGCTCCGGCGATACCTATTACGAACCGGTTTTAGATAAGCTATATGAGGAAACTATGGCGGCATCCGCGGCGGGACTAAGTTATCGTTGCAAGACAGCGGAAGAAGGCTTGGCGTTATTAAAAAAGTGGAAAGAAGAAGCTGTTAGTGAGATCAAAAAATAATGTACCAACCAGACTTTTCCAAGAAATTTAAGCAAGATTATGACAAGTTTTCCAAGTCTAGTCTTTATACGGCAGAAAAAATAGATGAACTAATTGCCGATACTCTGGAGCATCCCGCGGATGGGCTGGGGAAGCCGGAACATTTGCGACATAGGAAGAGCACAACATGGTCCCGTCACATAGATAAGAAAAATCGGTTGGTATATACTCTAAGAGAAGACGTCGTCTATTTTGAAAGCTGTAAAGGCCACTACGACGACCACTAAGATTTTTCCATTGTCTCCTCAATTTCGCCTAATTAATCGACCATGGAACCCCCAATGATCCTTCTTGCTTGACATTGTTTGCAATTTTTTATCACTTGTTTGTATCATGGTAAATTCATCGGCGACATTTCCTATTTTTAGTATACCGGAGGACTCCACCCAAGATTTCCTTGCAAGAGCTAGGGCATTGGCGGCGGAGGAACACGTCTCTCTTCCAAAATACCTGGCGGGCATGCTCAGGCATGCCATTCGCGGCGATAACCTCGCTAATATCCATTTCTACCAGGATGGCTCCGGCGATACCTACGACGTGGAAGAAGTTCGTAGGACACACGAAGAAACTCTCGCGGAATCGGCTGCAGGGCTTACTACTGTTTGCAACACGATGGAGGAATCAGATGAGCATTTTAGAAAGCTCAGAGAAGAAGTTGAAAAAGAAAAGGAAAAGCAACAAAATGTTTCACGCCGAATATTCCAAAAGGTTCGATAGGGAATACAAACGATTTTGTAATTCAAACCCGAGAATGGCAGAAAAAATAGACGAACTACGGAAAGATACCCTGGAGCATCCTACGGAAGGGCTTGGGAAACCGGAGCGGCTGCGGCACTTGGGTGGCAATGTATGGTCGCGCCATGTGGATAAAAAGAACCGTTTGCGCTATTCCATCGAGGGAAACATCATCTATTTCGAACGCTGTAGAGGGCACTACAAGGACCACTAAGATTTTTCCCTGTCTCCTCAGTTTCGCCTAATTAATCGACCATGGAACCACCAATGATCCTTCTTGCTTGACATTGTTTGCAATTTTTTATCACTTGTTTGTATCATGGTAAATTCATCGGCGACATTTCCTATTTTCGGAGCATCGGACTCTTCCCAAGATTTCCTTGCAAAGGCTAGGGCACTGGCGGCGGAGGAACACGTCTCTCTTCCAAAATACCTGGCGGGCATGCTCAGGCATGCCATTCGTGGCGATAACCTTGCTAATATCCATTTCTACCAGGATGGTTCCGGCGATACCTACGACGTGGAAGAAGTTCGTAGGACACATGAAGAAACTCTCGCGGAAGACGCCGCTGGAGAGCTAAAAACTTTCGACACTGCAGAAGAAGGCCTAGCCTATCTTGATGAAATTAAAAAAGCCGTTGAAACGAAAGGACATGCCGCCAATGCTTAAGCCAAAGTATTCGAAAAAGTTCACAAAAGAATACGAAAGATACTGTAAGTTCGACTCAGAAACAGCTGCCAAAATAAGAATTTTAATCGCCGATACCCTGGAGCATCCTACGGAAGGTCTTGGGAAGCCGGAACGGCTGCGGCACTTGGGTGGCAATGTATGGTCGCGCCATGTGGATAAAAAGAACCGTTTGCGCTATTCCATCGAGGGAAATATCATCTATTTCGAATGCTGTAGAGGGCATTACAAGGACCACTAAGATTTTTCCCTTTGCATTGGCAGTTGCAAAGCCTGGGGATCACAATGTTTTTTCTCTTGCTCAGATCTCCGATTTTAACAAATAGCTTTATCAATCCTAGGGTCTGGATTTTCATACTTTTTCCCTACGATTTTTTCTTTTTTGCTCTCTCATTTTGAGCTTCGTGTTAAAATTAATCTAATTGTGGAAGACAAAGCACATCGTAATTGACTATTGTATTTTTCTGGTTACGGTTCGCAAAATAGTATGATTATTCAACCGAAAACACGTGGTTTTATATCCCTAACAGCTCATCCTAGGGGATGTGAAGAAAATGTAAGGCAACAAATAGCATTTGCGGAAAAGCATAAAATTCCAAATGCTCCAAAGAATGTCCTGGTTATCGGGGCCTCTACGGGCTATGGACTGGCAAGCAGAATTGCACTGGCCTTTGGTGGAGGAGCAAATACCATAGGGGTGTTTTTTGAACGTTCATCCGAAAAAGACAAACCAGCTTCCGCTGGCCGGTATAACTCGGTTGCTTTCAAGAAGTTTGCAGAACAGAGGGGTTTGTTGGCAGAAAATGTAAATGGCGATGCTTTTTCGTCTGATATAAAAGAGCAGGTAATTGATTTAATAAGGCAAAAATATGGAAAAGTTGATTGCGTAGTATACAGTTTAGCTTCTCCAAAAAGAACAGATCCATTTACCGGTGAGGTTTTTAAATCAGTCCTTAAGCCCATAGGAGAACCTTTTACGGGGAAAACGATCAATATCGATAAGGAAGAGGTCTACGAAGTGACGATCGAGCCGGCTACTGCAGATGAAGTTCAGGCAACGGAAAAAGTAATGGGTGGCGAAGATTGGGAACTATGGATACAGTCTCTTCACAGTGAAAAATTATTGGCAAATGATGTCAAAACCATCGCCTATTCCTATATTGGTCCTGAAATTACTTGGCCAATTTATATGAATGGAACCATAGGGGCCGCCAAGGATGATTTAATGCGGGCACGGGAAGCGATAAAGTTTTTGCTAAGCGATATTGGGGGACAAGCGATTATTTCCGTTAACAAAGCTGTTGTGACCCAAGCTAGTGCTGCCATACCGGTTGTGCCCCTATATATTTCAATCCTTTTTAAAATTATGAAAGAAAAAGGTATCCACGAAGGATGCATAGAACAAATGGTGAAATTGTTTGACGATAGGTTATATGGACCCTACGCCGGTAAATTTTTGGATGAACAAGGACGTATTCGGTTGGATGAATTTGAACTAAAAAAAGATGTCCAAGATGCCGTTGCTAAAATTTGGCCAGCAATTTCTACGGAAAATTTAAAGGAGCTTTCGGATATCGATGGATATAAGCAGGAGTTCCTGAAACTTTTTGGCTTTGGGTTGGCTTCCATAGATTACAACGAAGATGTCGAAATTTGATTAAATTTTTTCTAAAAAAGTATTGACGATGGTACATTGAAATATTACACTTTCATTTCAA
>JAISRG010000046.1 GCA_031273725.1 Puniceicoccales bacterium | reverse complement strand
TGGTCAAGGAATTTTGTGAACTCTTTGCGCTTTTCTTCGTTCCGCTCCTTGTATAATATGATTTTTTTTTATAGCTAATCCCAAGCTGCCTTATTCTGTAAAGAACAGAAGCATCTTTTGCTCCAAATGCCGCTCCTATCTCTTTCAAAGTCTTATCCGGATTGTTCTTGATGTACTCCCTCAACTCCTCCGGGTACAATTTTTTCGGCTTTTGAATCCTGTTCTCCGTCGCTGCCAATCTCCCTTCTCGCAGCCTTCTCTCCCACCGGTATATTGTCCTCCTATGCAAGTTGAAAATTTTCACCGCTTCTACTCTCTTTTTTCCGGAGTTCACGTATGCCATCACCTTTTCCCTCAAATCTAATGTATATGCCTTCGCCATAATTTCCTCCTTTTCCTCTTGTTTTTATCTTTTCTTTGGGAATGTGTCAATGCTTTTCTATTCCACTATACACTGCCAAGTCAATGGATTTTTAAGAAAATCAAGAATACTAAAAATTCCTTTGGGGAAAAAATCTTTAGTGCCCTATCATTTGGCAGATTTTCTGATCATTGATAAAAACTCGCGGTTACTCGCATATTGGGATAGTCTCCCTATCAATGTTTCCGTAGCTTTTTCCATTTCCATTCCCATAAAAGCACGCCTTACAAAGTTTATATTTTCTAGCGACTGTGACAGAGTCAGCAGTTCTTCATGGCGAGTGCCAGAAGTTAACAAGTCGATGGCCGGCCAAATGCGCATTTCGGCCAATTTCCTATTGAGAACGATTTCCAAATTGCCAGTTCCTTTCAGCTCCTGGAAAATTAAATCATCCATTTTGCTCCCGGTCTCGACAAGTGCAGTTGCGATTACCGTCAGGCTGCCTCCATTTTCAAGATCACGTGCCAGCGCAAACATCTTTCTGGGTATTTCCATTGCCCGTGAGTCAACTCCGCCGGTCAGTGTTCGCCCACTATTATTAATCGAATTGTGTGCGCGAGCCAATCGTGTGATGGAATCTAGGAACAACACCACATCGCGGCCACTTTCTGCCAAATTACGTGCCCGTTCGCTTGCCAGGTGCGCAATACGCACATGATTTTTAATTCCCTGGTCATTGGATGATGCATAGATTTCGGCATCAACGGAACGCTTAAAATCGGTAACTTCTTCGGGGCGTTCGTCGATTAGTGCGACGATTATTGCGATTTTGGGGAAATTTTTTACGATACTTTTGGAAATGTCGTGCAGCAATAGTGTCTTTCCCGACCTCGGTGGGGCAACGATTATTCCCCGTTGTCCCTTCCCGATTGGACAAAACATGTCTATTATCCTTACTGATAACGGACACCCCGGGTATTCCAAAATAATCGGCACGCGAGGTTGAATGGGGACCGACCTGTCAAAGGGAACGCGGCGATGCCTTTCCGTTGGGGTCATATCATCTATCTTTTCGACGGATATGACCTTTGGGTTTGGAAAATTTGTACGCCGCTGTATTACGGCACAAATCTTTTGCCCGCGCCGGAGATGGTATTCCCTGAGCATATCCGATCCGACATAGGGATTGGAAACATCTTCTCGCCCATCATTTCCAAAAGCGATCAATTGCCCATTGCGCTCACATTCTGATAACTCCAAAACCCCAACGTACCGCTCTTGGCCATCGGGAAGTCCATTGCCATTTTCATAAATCGTCATATTCAAGCTTCCACATCTAAAATCATTGGTCCACCAATGGCAAGACTTTATGGTCGACAAACTGTTGCCAATGAATGCAATACGTTTCCGCCAAATATATTCGGTGTTCAAAAATTTTAGGAAAGCCCCATGTAAACTTTTCCATTATTTGGGATTTTAATCTTTTAATAAAATATTATCAGTTTTTCCAATGAAAACCATAGTTACCATACCGGCTCGGTTGGGATCTACGAGATTTCCTAAAAAGGTATTAGCCGATCTATGCGGAAAGCCGATGATCCAGCATGTCTATGAAAGAGCCAAAATGGCAAGCATCGCAGATGATGTCTATGTGTTGGTCGATGCAACCGAAGTGGAAAACGTCGTACATTCATTCGGTGGCAAATCCATAATGACATCGCCGGAATGTTATTGTGGCACTGACAGGATCGTTTCCGTTTTGCACCAAATACAGGCTGACTTTATAATAAACGTCCAGGGCGATGAACCGTTGCTGGATCCCAAATCGTTGGTCGCGATACACGAACGAGCAAAAATCAGCCAGGCAGATATTATTACCCCCATTTTTAAAATTACTGATTTTGCGGACATCGACGACCCATCCCGTGTGAAAGTCGCGGTTTGTCAAAATGGAAAGGCTTTATATTTTTCCCGCAGCCCCATTCCATTTGTCCGTGGCATTGAAAAGTCCAAGTGGCTGACCAGTTACCAATTTTGGGGACACATTGGGGTGTATGGATACAGGCGTGCGCTATTGGAAAATTACAAAAACCTACACCCCAGCGCCCTTGAAACTGCCGAATCATTGGAACAATTGAAATTTCTCGACAATGGATATGCCATAGACACCGTGATTGCCGAATGGCCAACCATCGGAATCGACACCCCGGAAGATTTGAAAAAAGCAACGGCATGGCTCAACTCCCGGAAATAATATTGGAGGAAATTTCTTTTTTATGGCCAAGGGTATTATCCATGGTAGCTTAAAATAAGCTTGCTCCCGGGAAAAGAAGAGAACAAAGCATTGCCGGTTTTTCCTTCGTTTTTCGTTCTCGACCCTTCTCGTTGGAGCTAGATTAAATTAATTTACTACATTTTGAATTTCACACTTTTTTACTTTTGTGGATCCGTTTCTTTTTTGCTATGGCAGAAGCGAAGAATCAGTCTCCGTATTATTTTTCCCGTAGGCCACAAGTCCAATACCTCGGTAAAATTTTAATCCCGATGATGAATTCGTTTCTTCGGCAAATAAAGAAGTTCCCTTTCTAGTAGGCTGCAAATCCCACACCCCATCTCTAATTTCCACAAATTTAAACCTGCTTTCGTCTAGTTCAAACACCGTGTTCCAGTGCCTGTCTTCACAACCAATTAGGAGTATTTCAGTTCGACTGGTCAACTTTTTTTGGCGGGTCGATCCATCGAAAAGACTAAACTGCCCTCCCTGCAAGCTTATGGCGGGACCATCATGGGCTGGATCAATTTCAATATACCCATTAGCTTTTATGATGTGACTGCCGGTTTGGGAAACAATTATTGGAGCAACCACACCGGGATTGATGTTAAAAATCAACTGGCTGCCATCATTCAGAGATAGCTTGCCATTGTGCCCAAAATTGCCTGCATATGCTGCGTATGCAGAGGGATCAAAATTGTCGCGAAGTTCCTGCGGTATGTGTCCTTCGGCGTCATTGCGTTTACACAGGAGAAGAGTGCCACTATCAAAAAACAAAGTCCCAATGTCATTGGACTTCCCAAATGCGCAAATTTCTCCACCACTAATCGTAATATTTTTCAATGAGCCGTACGTATTCAACGTGCTTCCCGGCTCCACGGTAATTGCTTTGAGTCCTTCAATTGGACCATAAACATTCGCCGTCCATCCATTACTGATTGCCAGACTGCTGTCTTTTACCCTGTCTTCAGTATTCGGATAATCGCCTATGTTTCTCGCCGGAGCTATCGCTCCAAAAACATTGACCTCATTTGCTCCTCCATTTGGAGGAATGGGTTCGAATTTCACATCAGTCATCTTGCCATCGACTATTGTAGGATTCCAACGGCCACCAATATGGATTTTAAAATCTTCTCCCAATGCAAATGCACGGGCATAATTGGAGAAGTCTGTTCCCTGGTCATTGGCCAGCCTTTTTGTTGCGGGCACGCCATCATTATCTGGTTCCGATGATTCCGCCAGCTTAGCTGCAACAATATTTACCGTAGAATTAGTTCCAAGGCATGAAACAGTTAAGTCGTTCTCTTTTACATCTGATATATATGTACCACTGGCATATATTCCCACACGCCACCCCACCAAATCATTTTCTCCTTTATCGGTATTATCCGCTCCGAAAGTATTCACTTTTACTTTTTCTGACTCTGGTGCATAGGCCGACGCGATGAAATTTTGACTACCATTTGCATTTACCACCACTTCACTTGCTATACTCGTATTATTGGGGCTCGCAGCTCCAATAACGCTTGCGGCTACACCTGCATTGGGAAAATCAACCGCATCGGCATGGGCAGTTAATTGGTTCCCTTTGCCGACTAAATTGACAGATAAACCGCTTACGGCACTCGGATCATCGCCACTACTTGCATCTCCAACAACACTCGCAGCTGCGCCCGTATCATTAGACGCGTTAGCATAGGCGGTTGATCGGGACTTACTACCAAATGTACAGCAAACAACCCCCCTTTCGTCCTGTTCTGCGATTCTATCCGACAGCCTTGGCATATCTTGCAACCCGGGTTTTTCAGTTTCCGTTGGCTGAATATCGCGGTTGCCCTCGGCCGATTGCAAAGATCTATTGGCGAAAGGAACAGGTGCGTTGCTAGGATTTCTACTTGGCAATGGAAGGTTTTCGGTGCTTTCGCCATGCGAGACTTGATCATTTGGAATGACCGTAGGTGTTATTGCGAAACCGCAATCCACATTTGTATTTGTAAGTTTATCCATAATTCGACTCGCTTCATAAAAAATCGTGAAATAATTGTAAAGGAAAAATATAAAAATTAGATGCGAATCAAAAAAACAAAATCGCCGCTAATTTTCCTTATTTATTTTGCGATAGATAAATAGGCAAAGCCCTCTGTTTATGGAAGGAAGAGCTTCGGGTTTGGAGATGGCATTCGTATTATTATTTCCCAATAAAATACTTTTCTATTTCTATTGCAAAATTTTTTATTCGTGGTACCCGTGTTGCCAATTTTACGAATTATGACTAAAAAAAATCATTCATGTTTGGGGATAATGCTATTGCTTATTACCTGCTCTGGGCTTTCTTGTTTTGCTTTAAATATAGGCGAAACTTTTGTTGTCCTTGAGAATAAATACATTCCTTTATTTGTAAGTGAAGGAACAGAATTTGAATACGAAGTTGGTACGCATGGGACTAATTGCTATGATCTGGACACCGTCTTACCTCCCGGAACATTTGTGAAGGTACTCGAAGAAGAAAAAAATAATACCGTGCTTGCTTTTTGCAAAGTAAGCGAAAATTGCTCATTTAGGGGATTTATTCATGTCAAATTTTTTGAGCATTCAATGAAAACCATGGATGGTTTGTTGTTTGATTCGACGGCTCCATCTCGCAATATGCTAAGTTTCAAAGAGATATGTCAAATGTTGGATTCCTACATAAACACAGACATTCCATATTCCTGGGGTTGCAATAATTTAGGCGAAATAAACCTGGAAGGTCTGTATACTTTTGTTTGCAAAAATAACAATGCCCAGGAAAATGCCGTGTACAGGTGTGTTGGCTTGGACTGTTCCGGCATCCTGCATAAAATTTCATCGTGGATATTACCACATTCTACGGAACAATTGTATAATTTTTCCAAAGGGAAATGTCTCTACGAATTGGATGATAAAACATCGGATGATAAATTATATGAAGTATTAAAATCAATGAAAGATACTGATTTCGTTGTATGCCCGCGGGAACACGTAATTGTTTCTTTACACGGAGGTTTTATCGAAGCTAAAGGGTACAACTATGGAATAGTGTACACGGAAACAGCCCATGCCATGGAACGCTTAAAAAATTTGATAAAAGAAGGAACAGTGCGCGTTATTCGGTGGCATCCGAAGTTGTTGTTTCAAGACCAACAATCATAGTGATTATGTGAATCGCAAAATAAAGTTACTGTTAATTTTTCTTATTTATTTTGCGATTCGCGCCGATAAATTATCTGGGATGGAAGGAAATATTTTTATTGATTCTGCTCTTCTGGTTTTTTAGCCCTTCGACTAATATCGCTAATAATTTTGCCTATTCCAGGGTCTTTACTGAGGCCACTAATGGTTCGAAGTGAAGAAGTTATTGTGGTTACCAACTCCTGTGCTTCTTTTGGCTTGGCTGAAAGGATATACTCTCTACAGAAATATAGTAGAAATTTTGTGCACTCGGCAGCTGATGGTTGTTTTGAAATCCCACGAAGATATGCAAATGCGCCACTTAAAAAGCCTGGCTTGTCTCCCATTTCGCTGAAATATCTTTTACCAATTGTTTCAACTTTTTGCTCACCTTCTGTTGAAGTAAATGTAATGTCTTTTTTGGCAAGCTCAACATTTTCTTCGATGATTTTAATTCCTTTTTCCGACCAGACATATTTCTTGATGTCTTGGTGATTTATGCCAGATTTATCAACAAAAACAAGGTCTTTTATTTGCTTTTTGCTAAGGAATTTCGTGAATGCTCTCCGCTTTTCTTCATCTCGCTCCTTGTATAATATGATTTTCTTTCATAACTAATCCCAAGCTGTCTTATTCTGGCAAACACAGACACCGGATTTGCTCCGAACGCTGTCCCTATCTGCTTCAATGTTTCGCCAGGATGATTTTTGATGTACTCTCTCAACTTCTCCGGATCCAATTTCCGCGGTTTCCGGACATTGTTTTTGGATTCCGCAAGCATCCCCTTCTCCTTCCGTTTTATCCAGCGATATATTGTCTTTAGCGATAATCCAAACACTTCCATCGCTTCTCTTTTCTTTTTCCCTGCGCTCAAAAACGACATTACCTTTTCCCTTAGATCCAACGAATATGCTTTTGCCATAATTTTTTCCTCTACAATATTAGGATGTGTCTTTCTTTGCTACTACGTCAAGCTTAAACAAATCGACTATATTTTGCGATTCGCGTTTATTGTAAATTATTTTTACCAATATTTGAATCATTAGCTTGACTGTCCTCAAGTTTGTTTGTAAACTCTTTGACTGGACTTAAAAGTTTATGAACATTGATGGGATTGAGAATATTGATTTTATGGCAGGAAAGTTACCTGGTGGTGAACATGGGACAGCCATTAGAGGGGCTAGTGGAGATCCATTGTTTGCTTCCAGTGTGTCATCGCTCTGTGAGATGGCGCGTAGTCTTTCTTCAAGAATTGTCAAATTGGCACCGTTTACGGCACCGTTTATGGTACCGTTTATATCGGTAATAGGAGGGACTGGAGTAGGAGTATGGGCTCTCTTAAAATATGGTATAAAAACTGTAATAGAAAAAGCAAAGATGCCTGGAAGGCTCGATCTAAAGCCAAGAATTCTGAAAGGGACGTTCGAGAACGTTATGGATGCAAATGGAGATATTCATCTCCTACAAATAACAAATCTTGTATACAAGAGTAAAAAAAATATTGAATCAGTACGTTTTTTTTCTGTTGCCACGTTTGCGCAAATAACAATTGGAGTATGTGTTATTGCGGCGGCAATATTTGTGGGATACGCGTGCGTAAAGTACTATAAGAATCAGAAGGCTTTGCAAGAGTCCCAAAAACAGAACGCAGACCTCCAGGCCGAACTCGAAAAGGCCAAGGACGAACTCGCCAGGGCCAAGAAGCAAGCCGAAAGCACCGGGACCACCAACGCAGACCTCCAGGCCGAAAAAGCAAATCTCCAGGCCGAAAACACCGCGAAAGATACCGAACTCGCAAACCTCCGGGGGCAACGCGAGAAAGCCCAGAAGGAAGCTACCACGGCCACGAAGCAAGTTAAAGACCTCAGGACCGAAGTTGAAAATGCCCAGAAGAAAGCCGATTCAAAAGAGCGTGAAAACAACCAGCTCAGGAGCACCAACAAAGCCCTTACGGCCGAACTCAACGAGGTCAAGACGCAGGTTTTATATTTCCGGAACCAACTCGCCAGGACAAGGGACACCAACGAAGAGCTCCGGAGGGAACGCGAGAAAGCCCAGAAGGAAGCTGCCACGGCCAAGCAGCAAGTTAAATACCTCAGGACCGAACTCGAAAAGGCCCAGAAGGAAGCCAGCTCAAAAGAGCGTGAAAACAAACGGCTCAGGAGCGAACTCACCGAGTCCGAGCAGAAAGTTGCAGCCCTCGAGACCGAACGCGACGAGGCCAAGCAGCAAGCCGCCGAGGCCAAGACCGCCAACGACCAGCTCAGGAGCGAACTCGCCGAGGCCCAGCGCGAACTCGAAAAGGCCAATGCCGAACTCGAAAAGGCCAAGCAGCAAGTTGGAGAGCTTACGGAGCAAGTTAAAAACCTCACGGCCGAACGCGACCGGCTCACTGACGAACTCACCGATGCCCGGGGCAAACTCGCCGAGAAAGAGCGCGAAAACGACGGCCTCAAGGCCGAAGCCGCCGCGGCCCAGCAGAACTTTGCCGAGGCCCAGCAGAAAATTTCAACCCTCGAGACCAAACTCAACGAGGCCAAGCGCGAACTCGACAAGGCCAATGCCGCCAACAACCAGCTCACGGCCGACCTCACCGCGGCCCAGCAGAAAATTTCAACCCTCGAGACCGAACGCGACCGGCTCACGACCAAACTCGACGAGGCCGATGCTGCACTCGAAAAGGCCAATGCGAAAGTTAAAGACCTCGAACGCAAACTCGCCGAGGCCCAGCGCGAAAACAACCAGCTCACGGCCGAACTCGAAAAGGCCAAGCAGCGAGCCGCCGAGGCCCAGCAGCAAGCCGCCGAGGCCAAGGAGCAAGCCGAAGATGCCAAGCAGAAACTCGCCGAGAAAGAGCGCGAAAACGAAGCCCTCAAGGCCGAAGCCGCCACGGCCCAGCAGAA
>JAISRG010000001.1 GCA_031273725.1 Puniceicoccales bacterium | reverse complement strand
TTACCATACGGCCTGCAATAAACCTGGGATCTTCGCCGCTCCTAACATTTTAGTGAGCCAATATATTGCCGCATCGGGATCGCATCCGCGCATACTTTTTATGTACGCAGAAATGGTATCATAGTGTTCATCCTCATCGGCATCATATCTCAATGCTCGTTCGCCGGAAAACTTTTCAACATCATCGACTTTTATCTCCGATCCAATGGGCAAACTGGTCACGATAGTTTCCAATGCCTTCAGAGCCCACCGCATATCCCCATTTGATAGCACTGCAATGCTTGTCATAACGGCATCCTGGGCATAACATTTCATCGAACCAATCCCCCGTTCGCCATCCGATACCGCCTGTGCTACAATTTTCGCAATTGCCGCAGTATTCACGGGGTTTCATTTACACAGATGGCTCCTGCTCAAAAGGGGTGAGATTACGCAGAACCCTGGATTGTGATTGGTGTCCCCAATCAGCCGAATATTGGCATTCTCCACATCCAGCAACGGTAGGTCCTGTTGGGCTTTGTTAAAACGGTGAATTTCATCGATGAAGAGCAAAATATTCTGTTCGGGATGCCTTCACGATATCATAAGAATTTCTCGCAATTCGGAAACATTTGACAATACCGCATTAATCTTGACGAAATTTGATTTTGTTTCATTCGCGATAACTTCGGCAAGTATCGTTTCTCCGCAACCGGGCGTCCCATAGAACATTATGCTGGAAAATATCCCTGATTTTATGAGTTTTGGCAGTAAACATTTCGGACCGAGTATGTGTTCCTGGCCAACTATTTCAGACAGAGTCCTCGGTCGCATTTTTGTGGCCAATGGAATATAGCGGGGGGAAGTTTTTTCTCCGGACAAGTCGTCAAATTCAAATTCATTCTGTTCGCGCGGTGTCATATTTTACTATTTTGTGACGTTTTGGAGCAACTCCTCTCTTGGATTCCTCCAGAAAAAAGTTTAGGAAATTTAAAGTTTCATAGGTTCTCCCATACCCACTTTCTATCATAGCTTTAGCCCGATCTTTAAAACTTCCATTCCTTTTGTAAAACTCCCGGAAACAATCTTTTAGGGCAATGACGTTTCCATTATCTACTTTCTCCCGCCGCAGGCGGACCAAATTCAATCCGATGATAGTGGAAACTTCTGCTGCCATGACGTAGGGAGGGAGGTCGAGGGCCGTTGCTGAATTCCCAGATAAAATGACACAATCTCCAACGACAACATTCTGGTGGACGGCTGCCCCACCTCCGATGAAACATTTTTGGCCCAACTTGACCTTACCGCCCAACATTGAACCGGAGGCTAATATGGTGTGGTCTCCGACTTCACAATCATGGGCAACGTGCGCTCCGGATTGTAACATGCAAGAATTTCCTATTTTTGTAAACCCAGCTTCGTTAGTTGAACGGTGAATGGTTACACACTCCCGAACAATGGTATCGTTACCAACGATTACTCCACTGGGAATAGCGGTGTCAAAAGATTCATCCTGCGGAGGTCCACCGATGGCTGCAAAACTATCGACAAAACATCCATCTCCGATAATCGTACCACTTCTTACAATGGCATGGCTTTCAATAACTGTTCCATTTCCGATTTTGACATTATCCCCGATAACAGCATAGGGCCCGACTTGCACTTCGTCCCCCAGTGAAACATTTTTGCCAATTATTGCCAAATCGTGCACGCCCGACATGATTTCCACATCCTCTTAAATACATTGGCCAAGTCAAGGTATTGTGATTTCAATGGGATTTTTATTTGCCGACATGCAGGTTAAATTGTGATGCAAATGCTTGCATTTTTTTAATACCTTTCTCGCCCTTAAACGATTTCATCATCTTTTGCATCTGGGAAAATTGTTTTAGCAGCGCATTAACATCTTTGAGCTCCACACCGGCACCTTTTGCTATCCTCGCGCGGCGCCAAGAATTAATGATGGCTGGTTTGGCCCGCTCTTGGATTGTCATGGATTGGATAATCGCTTCGTTCATTTTCATTTTTTCGCTATCGGAATCCGCCGTTGGAATTTTTGGTTTTCCTGGAAGCATTCCCATTAGCATGGACATCGGTCCCATTTTTTTAATCTGCTGGATGCTCGTTAGGAAGTCATTTAGATCGAACTCAGCTTTTTTTATCTTTTTCGATAATTTTTCCCGTTCCTGCTCATCGACATGCTGTTGCGCTTTTTCGACGAGGGACACAACATCTCCCATTCCCAAAATGCGATTGGCCATTCGTTTTGGATGAAATACGGAAAAATCTGCGAGTTTTTCGCCGGTACCAACGAACTTTATCGGGACGCCCGTGACATACTTCATCGACAGTGCAGCCCCACCACGGGCATCTCCATCGAGTTTCGTCAAAATGATACCCGACAGGGATATGGCATCATTGAATGCTTTGGCAATGTTGACGGCTTCTTGTCCCAGGGCAGCATCTGCGACCAAAAACACTTCGTTGGGAGAGACAATTTTTTTAACATCTTTGATTTCTTCGATCAGTTGCTTGTCAATGTGTAACCTTCCCGCAGTATCAAAGATTATCGCGTCAAAATGATTATCTTCGGCGTGCTGTAACCCGTGTTTTGCAATTTTGCATGCATTTTTTGAATCCGGTTCGGCATAGCATGCTACGGAAATACTGTCAGCCACCACTTTTAATTGGTCGATTGCGGCTGGCCGGTAAATATCACAGGCAACCAACAGGGGGTTATAGCCACTTTCCTTTAGCAAAAGTGCCAATTTACCAGCTGTCGTCGTTTTGCCGGAACCGTGCAAGCCAGCCAGTAGAATTTTTAGCGGTTTGACCGTATATTTTTCCACTTCTTGGTCGCCACCGAGAAGTTCAATGAGTTCGTCGCAGATTATTTTAACAATCTGCTGTTCCGGCAGGATTTTATTTAGAACCTTTTGACCGATGGCGGATTTGTGCACTTTGCCTATGAATTCATCGGCGGCCTCACGGTTAACATCCGCACTTAATAGGGAATTTCGAATTTCCTCCAGGGCATCCGTGACATTTTTTTCTGAAATCTTCCCAAGACCACGTAGGTTTTTAAAAACATTGGAAATCTTATCAGTTATCGAAGCAAACATGGATCTATTTAATAAGTATAACCACGGCCTGGGCAAGTGTTTTAGTATGGGAAATTGAAACTTTCATAGCAGAAAATCCAAGGTTTTTTATTTTATCTTTACCATTTTCCGATAAAATAATGTATGGTTCTCCGGAAGATTTCTTCCCAACGGAGATATCCTTCCACCCAATATTTTTTCCAATTCCCGTGCCAAGTGCTTTCGCAAAAGCTTCCTTCGCAGCAAACCTAGCAGCAAAGCTATTTGCTGGCTTAGCAGTTTGTTGGCAATATGTAATTTCAATGGCATCGAAAATTCTGGAAAGGAAAATATCGCCGTATTTTTGAATCAATCTATCGATTCTTTCCACGTCGACAATGTCAGTTCCCAGGGATATGTTATTAACTGTCATAGCTACAATATTCACATTTGCCATCGCAAATAAGCATTCCGTATATTTCAGGTGTTTTGTGAAAACTTCAAGCAAATTGGGCAATTTTCAACTAGATGTTTTTTCGCCGGACAAAATTTTCGTCCATAGAGAATTAATTGCACGTGTAATGTTTTCCAAGTATCGATGGGAAAAAGTTTTTTCAATGCATCCTCAATCCTTCTTACATCGTTGGATTTTTCGAGGCCCCAGCGGTTTGCAAGCCGGGCGATGTGAGTATCAACGGGGAATGCCGGTTTATCGAAACACTGGCCCATTATGACCGAAGCAGTTTTGTGTCCGACACCGGGTAACGCTTCAAGTTCTGCAAATGTGGAGGGGACTCGGCCATTGTGCTTTTCTAAAATTATTTTAGCCGTGCCAACTATGTGTTTTGATTTACAGTTAAAAAATCCACATGGCCGAATGATTGATTTCAACCGAGCTTCTCCCAAATCTAGGATCTCCCGTGGAGTTTTTGCGATGTCAAATAGCCTATCCGTTACAACATTTACGACGGCGTCCGTGCACTGCGCAGATAGCATAACGGAAACCAGGCATGTGAACGTATCGGAAAAATTTAGTTGAATTTCTGGGGCTGGGAATAGTTCGTTTAACTTGGCTAAAATAAACTTTGATTTTTCCGAATGGTTCATAATTTTTGGGATTAAATATATGGACGTTAGTGAACAATTTGCGAAAAAAATTTTTTCCGAAAGGATAGGCGGCAAAAACTTCGGAAATAGCAATCAAATTTACAAATTTGAAAAGATCAAGCGAGCAAAACGGGAAGCCCTTGCCAAATTTCCCGACCGAGTTTTAATCGATATGGGAGTTGGCGAGCCCGATGATATGGCTGCCAATTCATCGATCGAAGCCTTGGCCCATGAGAGCAAAAAATATGAAAATCGTGGTTATTCCGACAATGGGTGCCAGGAATTCAAGGATGCGGCGGCCAGCTACATGGAATCGCAATTTAACGTTGTGTTGGATCCGCAAACGGAAATTGTCCATTCGATTGGTTCAAAGGCCGCCCTATCCATTTTACCGCTATGTTTCGTAAACCCAGGAGATGTCGTTCTAATGACGGCGCCGGGATATCCCGTTTTCGGTACCCATTCGCGTTACCTATTAGCCGATGTTATACGCCTCCCACTCCATGCAAAAAATAATTATCTCCCTGAGCTCGATGATATTCCCAAGTATATTTTGCAGAGAACGAAGGTAGTCGTTGTAAATTATCCAAATAATCCAACGGGAGCCTGCGCCACAAAGGAATTTTTTAAAAAGCTGGTCGACATGGCCCACGAGCATTCTTTTTTGATAATAAATGATGCGGCCTATGCTTCTCTGACATTTCGCGAAGAAGACCGAATTTCAATTTTTAATGTCGATGGAGCGAAGGAGGTCGCATTGGAACTGCATTCCATGTCAAAGGGGTTCAATATGACGGGCTGGCGACTCGGTTGGGTCTGCGGAAACTCCAAGTTGATGGCAGCCTACGCCCACGTCAAGGATCAAACGGATTCCGGCCAATTTTTGGCGATACAAAAAGCGGCTGCCCTGGCGTTAAAAAATAATTTATCCATTCCGTCACAAAATGCACAAAAATACGAACGGCGGATGAATCAAGTGGCTTTGGTGTTAAAAAATTGCGGCTTTAGCGTCGATAATATAAAGGCCGGATTTTTTCTATACACCCAAATTCCAAGTGCCATAGAGTATAGTGGCAAAAAAATTAATTTCACTTCGGCGGAAGAATTTGCCGAATGGATGATAAAGGACCTCGGAATAGTCGTTGTGCCCTGGGATGACGTTGAGCCATCCCTAAGATTTTCAATGACATTTGGGAGCAAGGATACGGATGAAAACGAAATTATCGATTTGTTTAGGAGTCGAATGTCCAATGTTGAATTCAAATTTCGTAAGTCAAAGTGACTGATGATTCAAAATGCAAACCCACGATCTCATTGCATACGCAAAGGCCCAAATTGTCGATTGCAAGGGCGTTGAAGCTGCCAATGGGATTTTGAAATTTCTGAATGAAAATAACAACACGGAAGTCATCTGTGTCGCATGTTCGGGTGGCAGTGATTCCGTTTTTTTGGTAAAATACATTTTGGAAAAATTTCCCAATTTGAAAAGCCGTTTGGCCATTTTACATTTTAACCACAATTTGCGCGGTGACGAATCCGATGGCGATGAACAATTCGTAAAAACGCTGGCGAACGATTGCGGTGCGGCATTTTATTCGGAAAAATTGAAAAATAGGCCGGAGAATGTTTCCGAAGATCGTCTGCGACGCCTGCGCAATGAATTTTTCGAACGTGCGCTTGGAAAATTTAATTCGAAGGTACTAGTTCTCGGGCATCAAAAAAATGACATCGCCGAAACTTTACTCATGCGAATGGTTCGTGCCAGTGACACGGCCGGTCTTTCCTCCCCACGCGCAATAACAATTTTCCAAAAAAAATATTTAAAACTGCGGCCGCTGCTAAATTTTACAAAACAGGAATTGGAAGCTTTTCTAAGGAATGCTAAGGTTGCGTGGCGCGACGACAAAAGCAATTTTGAAAATGACTTTTTTAGGAATAAAATTCGTAACATCATTCTGCCAAAGATCCAAGAGGTGGCTGGCAAATTCGACGTCATTAAAAATCTAGCAAGTGCCAAACAAAACGTGGAAGAAGCCGACCATGCGGTAAGTTTTTTTGCGCAAAAATATCTCAATGGCAGAAACCTTGGAGGAAACCTCGAAATTTCCGATTTGAAGGATTTGCCAATTGCAGTATTGAAAAGAATTTTTACGGAATTTTTAGCAGCCAATGGCTTCGACGTTCGGCGATCCTACATTCAAACATTTTTGGACAAAATGCGCATGAGCCGAACAACAACTTTTAGCGTTGGAAAGCAGAATTTTATCAAATTTGATGGCAACAGTTTTTATGTGACCACCGGGGAACAATGTGATGGTTGGGCGATTGAAGATTTAAAAATAGGACAAAATTGCTTACCAAATGGGAAATTTTTGGAAATTCAAAGTGTAAAGATCTCCAAAGAAATTCGGAAAAATTTAAAAAATACCGATAGGAGTAAACAGTGCTACGCGGCCATCGAAAAAATATCAGAAATTTCGGTAAAAAAATACCAATCACACTTCCAATACGTAGCATTCGGGCATAATTCGGAAAGGAAATTGGGAGATGTTTTAACCGCAAAGATTATTTCCAAAGAAGACAAACTGTCATTGCCTGTGATTTTTGTCAGCGGTAAAGTTTGTTGGGTTCCCCATCTGCCAGTCTCGGATCACTTCAAAATAAAAACAACGAACGATTGGGCTCTTCTATTGACATATGCATGATGCATATTAGTTGATACTGCAGTATAGTTTGGGATCTATCTCGTATGCAAAAAAAAAATAATTCAAAATTTGTATTTCAACTGAAAGTTGTTGGGGTGTGGGTAATTGTAATTTTGACGATTTTTGCTTTGTGGAGCATGTACAATCCAACGGTTATGGCCGTTCAAGGCAATAAGTGGACCATTGAGGCTGTCATAGCGGCTTCTGAAAGAAATGATATAGTGTCCGGCGTCATACAAGGCATCCCCACCAAAGGATTCGAGTGGTATAAATTATACGGGGAAGCCAAAAATACCGGTGAAAATATTACCGGCGAAAATATTACATCAAGTGCCAGTGCAAACCAGATGGTTGTCAATGATGACAATATTCTAAAAAAGTTTAACAATACCCTTGCGCAAAGTAATACGAATAAGGATACGGTAACTTTTATGGCGGAAGGCCGTTTGACCCCCAATCGCTATAACCATTTGATAGAATCATCGAAGGTGTGGGTCGAAAAGCCAAGTTCAGCACTATGGAGTGACATTTTGGTTAATACGGTACCCTATGTCATTTTCTTGCTGCTGATATTTTTTGTCCTCGGAAAACAATTGCATGGGGCAGGCAAAAGCACGATGGCATTTGGAAAAAGTCGAGCTAAGTTGCTAACGCAGGATAAGAAAAAAATCACATTCAAAGATGTTGCCGGGTGTGATGAGGCAAAGGAAGAAGTCGCAGAAATTGTAGATTTTTTGAAAAATCCGAAAAAATTTTTAGACATTGGCGGGCGCATCCCCAAAGGATGTCTAATGTTCGGAGCTCCCGGGACGGGAAAAACTTTATTGGCAAAAGCAGTTGCTGGAGAGGCAAAGGTCCCATTTTTTAGCATAAGCGGGTCAGATTTTGTTGAAATGTTCGTCGGAATTGGAGCCTCCCGCGTTCGTGACTTGTTCGAGCAGGGCAGAAAAAACGCCCCATGCATATTGTTCATTGATGAGATAGATGCTGTGGGTCGCCAACGGGGAGCGGGTCTCGGAGGAGGGAATGACGAGCGGGAGCAGACACTCAATTCGCTCCTCGTTGAAATGGACGGATTCGACAGTCGCGAAGGAGTAATCATCATAGCTGCCACAAATCGGCCAGATGTCTTAGATTCGGCACTTTTGAGACCGGGAAGATTTGATCGGCAAATAGTGATAGACCTTCCAGATTTAAATGGTCGCGAGGAAATTTTAAAGGTTCATGCGAAAAAGATCAAGTTGGATAAAAGTGTTAGTTTGAAAGACATAGCGCGCAACACGTCTGGTTTTTCGGGAGCAGATTTGGAAAACTTACTGAATGAGTCAGCCCTACTAGCTGCCCGTGAAAATAAAAAAGTCGTGTCCAAGAATGACGTTGATGAGGCCCGCGATAAAATTGCATTCGGTCGGGAACGTAAAAAGCTGATGGATGATTCCGATAAAAAGATTACAGCCTACCATGAAGCTGGCCATGCCATCGTCCAGGTAATTGTTGACGACGGAAATCTACCGGTGCACAAGGTGACAATTATTCCGCGTGGGCAAAGTTTGGGAAGCACAATGTTCATTCCAAAAAAAGATATTCTAAATCATTCAAAAAAGAATCTGGAAGCTCAAATTTGCTGCTCAATGGGAGGGCGTGTTGCCGAAGAAATCGTATTTTCCGAAATGACCAATGGCGCTTCAGCTGACATAAAGTCGGCGACAAAAATCGCCAGGAAGATGGTTTGTGACTGGGGAATGAGTCCTCTTGGTCCCGTTGCCTATGGAGAAAACCAAGACCACATATTCCTAGGCCGTGAAATTTCTCGTTCGCAAAATTATAGCGAATTAACGGCTCAGAAGATTGATTCTGAGGTTGTAGCGCTGGTTGAGGCTGGCTACCGACGAGCCTTCAAAATTTTGCAAGAAAAACGAACAATTTTGGACAAACTTGCGGAGGCATTGTTGAAATATGAAACCGTCGATGGCATCTACGTTTATGATCTTGTGAAAAATGGTGATTTCACTATGAATATAATCATGCCGGAGAAGCGAAATAGGCGAATTGACGATGACAATGATTCGGAAATGCCGAAAAAGCGCAAAAATGAGAGAATCCCCAAAAATGATTCTGGAAGTATTGGACTCCCGGTAAGTGGGATTGAGCAACCTAAACCAACCGAGGGATAATGGAAACATTTTTTGATTTTGATAGGGAACCCAAAAATAAGGATGATAAAGGACAATCTTCACTCGGTTCATTCGAGGAATTAAAAAAACATCTCGGTGATGTGTTTAGTTCTGCGGGATCGAAGCTGGGTTTTGTTTTTCCTGCTGGGAATGCAGAAGAAGGGAATTCCGAAGAGGACAATGCAAAGGAAAAAGACTTTTCTGCGTTTATTAAAAAAATTAGAAATTTTCACATGAAACCCCGAGAAATTCGGGATTTCTTGGATCGCTTTGTCATAAAACAATCCGAAGCCAAAAAGGTTCTGTCGGTTGCAATTTGTGACCACTACAATCATGTGCGCAAGTGCCTATTGGATGAAAAATCTTCCCAAACCGAATATAACAAGCAAAACGTACTCCTCCTTGGCCCAACGGGTGTGGGAAAAACATACCTAATAAAAAATATTGCCAAGCTCATTGGGGTACCATTTGTAAAAGTTGATGCGACAAAGTTTTCCGAGACAGGATATGCCGGTAGCGACGTCGATGATATGATTCGTGACCTGGTAAAGGCTTCCAATGGAAACATAAAATTGGCACAGTATGGCATAGTTTTCATCGATGAAATTGATAAAATTGCCATATCTTCTAATTTTGAAGGCCGCGATGTCTCCGGCCGTGGTGTACAGATAAATCTTCTAAAATTAATGGAAGAGAGTGATGTCAACGCATATAGTCAAACTGACATGCTATCGCAATTGCGGGCTGCCATGAACTTTGCGAATGGAGGTGTGGAACAAAAACAAAGTATCAACACCAAACACATCCTATTCATCGCCAGTGGTGCGTTTGATAAGCTTGTCGACATTGTCAAAACGAGAATAGGGAATAAAAGCATCGGATTTAATTTTAATGTTTCTTCCAATGACCAGGATGAAGCATACGAATACCTAAAGAAAGTTGCCACGGCAGATTTTATCAAATATGGGTTTGAGCCTGAATTTATTGGCCGTTTGCCGGTGCGAGTTGCCTGTGAGGCGCTGAATGCCGATGACTTGAAAAACATCTTGGTGTCATCGGAAGGTTCAATTTTAAAGCAATATGAGGGAGATTTCGCTGGCTATAAAATAAAGTTCAGTGCCGACGACGATGCATTGACCGAAATTGCCAAATTAGCAGCCGATGAAAAGACGGGAGCTCGCGGATTGCTTACCATTTTAGAAAAGATACTGCGAGATTCCAAATTTGAACTGCCATCGACGAGAATAAAGTCCATAAGAGTTACAAAAGATTTTGTATCAGATCCGGCAAAGGCGCTGTCGAATTTGATGAAAAAGAGGACTACACCGAAAACACCTGGCTCCACGGCGAAGAAAACCATGGGAAGTACCACAAAGAAAACTAAAAAACCCTAGCCAAAAATGGATTTGATTCCATCCAAATTGTTTAACTTTTCGGAAGCCTGTGCCATCCGTGAAAAATTGCGCAGGGAAGGCCAGAAAGTTGTGCTGACCAATGGGTGTTTTGACGTATTACATGTTGGACACATATTTTCCCTCGAAAACGCAAAACAACTTGGGGATTCCCTTTGGATCGCCCTAAATTCTGATGCGAGTGTAAAATCATTAAAGGGGAACAAGCGCCCAATTTTCACTGAAAAAATGCGGGCTTACATGCTATCTGCCATGGCCGTTGTTGACGGTATCTTTATTTTTAATGGTAGCAGACTAAATGATGAAATATTGCATTTCCAGCCCGATATCTACGCAAAATCCGGGGACTATACCCTTGCCAAGCTAGATCCTTCCGAACGGCAAGCTTTGGAAGCTATCGGAGCAACAATTCATTTTCTCCCATTTGTCGAAGGCTTTAGCACCACATCCATTGTGGGCAAATTTTAATTCCTCCTTCGTTAACCCTTTATTTGATGATAGCCTCCAAGGCTGCTTGTGCTGCCGCTAGCTTTGCAACGGGCACTCTGTTTGGCGAACAACTGACATAGGATAATCCAAGTTTATTGCACAATTTGATGGAACTTGGATCTCCACCGTGTTCTCCGCATATTCCAATTTTTAAATCTTTGCGCGTTGACCGTCCCCGTTCGCATGCAATTTTTATCAATTCACCAACACCTAGCTCATCGATGGAAGCAAATGGATTATTTTTAATAATTTCACGTTCCAGGTATTGCGGCAAAAATCCATTGGCATCGTCGCGGCTCATTCCGAGAGTCGTTTGCGTGAGATCATTTGTTCCAAAACTGAAAAACTCAGCATCCTCTGCAATTTCTCCGGCCCGCAAACATGCCCGGGGGATTTCTATCATCGTACCTATTTTATATTCAAGGGAACACCCCAAACGTTGCTTCACCGCTTCAGCAGTTTCGCGGATGATTTTTGCCTGGTGTTTAAATTCAGCTGCAAAAGTAGTCAACGGGACCATGATTTCAGGATGAACGTCTATCCCTTCACTTTTGACCTTTGCGGCAGCCTCGAAAATTGCGGCACTTTGCATTTCGGTGATCTCGGGATATGAAATTCCCAGGCGACAGCCGCGGTGCCCGAGCATTGGATTGCTCTCAGACATTGCTTTTACGCGTAATTCCAAGTCGGCGGGGTCTTTTCCTAATTTTTTTGCGAGGGCCTCGATGGCATTCCGTTCGTGGGGCAAAAACTCATGTAACGGCGGGTCCAATAGCCGAATGGTTACGGGATACCCTTTCATTTCGCGGAAAATCCCTTCGAAATCTCCCTGTTGCAACGGTTTCAATTTGGCCAGTGCCTTTTGGCGATCTCCAATATTATTTGCGAGGATCATTGCGCGCATGTGGTCAATCCTCTCGCCCTCGAAAAACATATGTTCGGTCCTGCAGAGGCCTATCCCCCTTGCACCCAACTGGATAGCAGCTTTCGCCTGCTTGGGACTATCGGCATTGGTTAGCACATCGAGCTTGCGGTAATTGTCTGCCCAGGACATCACGGAATCAAATATTCGAAATGTGTAACTTTTCTCCGCCGACATCGTTCCCGAAAGGACCTGTGTAACTTCTGATGGGGCTGTTTCAACGTGGCCGACAAAGATTTCTCCAGTCGTCCCATCGATCGAAATCGGCTCTCCTTCCTTTATCGTGATACCATTGGCTGACACCTGTTTCCTTTCATAGTCTATTATCAGGCCTCCCGCCCCGCAGACACAAACTTTTCCCATCTGCCTTGCTACCAAAGCGGCATGGGAACTGACTCCTCCATGGCTCGTAACGATCCCTTCAGCGGCCAACATGCCCCGGATATCTTCGGGAGAGGTTTCCGTTCTACAAAGTATAACTTTTTCTCCCCTGCCATGCATTTCTTCCGCTTTTTTCGCTGAAAAGTACACATTTCCCGATGCTGCTCCGGGACCGGCTGGTAACCCACTGGCAATTTTCTGAACTTTCTTTTTGCCTGCCGTATCAAAAATTGGAACCAACAGCGAGGAAACAGAATCTGCGGGGATACGTTTTATGGCCATTTCCTTGTCGATGAGCCCTTCGTTGACCATTTCAACAGCAATTCTAACAGCTGCTAGGCCCGTTCGTTTGCCATTTCGCGTTTGCAGCATGTACAGTTTGTCGTTCTCGATCGTGAATTCGAAATCCTGCATGTCACGGAAATGATGCTCGAGGGTTTGGCAGACCTTTACCAACTGGTCAAAGACAATGGGCATGTCATTTTTCAAATTCGCAATTGCCTGTGGCGTACGAATACCCGCAACGACATCCTCGCCCTGCGCATTTATCAAATATTCGCCGTAGAAAACATTTTCACCATTTGCAGGATCTCTGGTAAATGCAACACCTGTCGCACAGCTATTGCCCATGTTTCCAAAAACCATGCTCTGCACATTGACCGCGGTACCCCATTCCGCCGGAATATTATACTTCCTGCGATAGACCACCGCCCGCTCATTGTGCCAGGATTCAAAAACTGCACCGATCGCTCCCTCCAGTTGCTCAAAAACATCCTGAGGAAACTCCTTACCTGTCCGCCCAACGATTAATTTTTTGTAGCGAACAATGACATCCTTGAGGTTTTCAGCTGTCAAATCCGGGTCGCTGTGAACGCCAGCTTTTTTCTTAACATCCGATAAAATTTCTTCAAAAGGGTCACGGGATTCATCATTTTCCGCGTGGACACCCATCACGACATCGCCATACATTTGGATAAATCTGCGATAGCAATCATAGGCAAATCTAGGATTATTGGTATTTTCAGCCTGACCAAGGACAGTTTCATCGTTCAATCCCAGATTCAAAATAGTATCCATCATCCCTGGCATTGACTCCCGGGCCCCCGAACGAACGGAAAACAGTAATGGATTTTTAGTATCCCCAAACTTTTTTCCCTGCTGTTTTTCCACATTTGCCAAAGCTTTTTTTGCGCTTGCCCAAACTTCATCTGGCAACTTGCCATTGTTTTTGTAATACTCGGAACAAACTTCCGTTGTGATCGTGAAGCCCGGTGGTACAGGCAACCCAATCTTTGCCATTTCTGCAAGGTTGGCACCTTTCCCTCCCAACAAAGCTCGCATGCTGGCATCACCATCAGTTGTTATCCCAAATTCATATATTGAAGTCCCTATGCTCATAAATATTCCTGCTCGACAACCTAATAAAAAACATCTCCCATCTTGTCAAATATCAAAAAATGTAAATTTGTGCAAAATCGCAATGCATGTTTCGTCTACGGAAACACCCAGTGTCCAACGATGTTTTTGCACCATATAGGGCAAAAAGGATAAAGCCAAAATTTTCCAATTGGAAAAAATATGTGCCATAATATTTTCCAAACGAGAAATTTGTATATTTTGGTCAAAAATTCATATTGGATTGCAAATTTGTGAAAAACTTTTTTTATTGGTTGGCGTTGATGTTTGTGCCTAAAGTTTCTAAAAGTCTATTGACAAGGTTAATGCTAATCCTTGGAGGGTTCGTGTTGTTGCCGAATATGGCATATTGCTCGAGCCATGAAGGAGGCGTTAGTTCCTCATCGACGGTAGTGTTTTCGGTAGGCAAGTTTGTCCTGACGGATTCAATTATCCTAACGTGGATAGTATCGGCGCTAATAATTTTCTTGGTAAGATTTGCCCTAAGGGGAGGGGTGAAAATCATTCCTTCCACTGGCCAAGCGATTATAGAGTCCGTAATCGAGGGGTTGCACGGAATTATAGAACCCATTATGGGAAATAAAGCATTTCGGGTAGTTTTTCCATATTTACTCGGCATTTTCTTTTTCATTCTACTACAAAATATATGCGGTTTGTTGCCTGGCATTGGTAGTATAGGATGGAGTGTGCATGGTGAATTTAGACCATTTTTTAGGCCAGCAAATTCCGATTTAAATACGACGTTGGCTCTGGCGATAGTATCTTTTTTTGCATGGGGATATTTCTGTATCAAATGTACTGGAATAAAGGGTTTATATTTTGAAATTTTTGGAAATAAAGCTAACAAGTTTGAGCTTTCAGCGGCGATATATGGTGGATTGTGTGTTCTTTTTCTAGCAGTTGGATTGGTGGAATGTATTTCAATTCTCTGCCGGATTGTTTCACTGTCATTCAGGTTGTTTGGAAACACCTTTGGCGGTGAAAATTTGTTACACAATATGTATGGTTTTGCCAATGTTTTAAAACACATACCGATTGTAAATTATGTGGCGTACCTAATTCCATTGCCGTTTTATTTTTTGGAATTTCTTGTTGCAATCATACAATCTTTCGTTTTTACACTATTAGTGTCCGTTTACATTGGGTTAGTGTGCAATCAAGAAGATCATTCCCATTGTGAAGAATTTTAAGAAAGGAAAAATATGTTAAACATGATAGCTGAATTGACCGGTGATATCGCAAAAGGGTTGGTCCAAGCGTTTGGTTGTGCTACTGCAGCCATAGGAGTTACTTGCATTGGGACGAGAGCCGTTGATGCGGTAGGACGAAATCCGGGTGCTTCCGGTAAAATTTTGGTACAGTCCATTCTTGGCATGGCTTTGGCGGAAGCCATTGCATTCTATGCGTTATTCTTCTCATAGTTTTTAACTACCTTAGCCTAAATTTGGTATGGTTGATTTTGACAGTCTTTTGGGTAAATTTGGTGTGGACTGGCATTTGTTGCTTATCCAGTCACTGAATTTTTTGCTTGTCTCGTTTTTGCTGTATAAATTTGGTTTCAAGCGCGTAATCGAGGCAATGGATGAAAGGCGCGAAAAAATAGAATCTGGATTGGAATATGCCGATAAAATGCAAGAGGCAATGACCACCTTTGAAAATTCGCATGCCGAAAGAATTGCGTCCGTGCAAGAAGAAGCCGAAGAAATCATCCAGTTGGCTAAAAGTACTGCCAAAGTTCTTTTGGAGCAAGAAAAAATGGAATCTCGCAAATTAGCAGACAATATGATATCCAGTGCTAAAAAAGAAATGGCGATCCAGCACGATAAAATGTTCCAGGATGTCAAATCGGAAATCGGAACACTTGTGGTGGAGGTTGCCCAAAGCGTACTATCTTCACAGTTGACCGCCGAGGAAAGAAATCGGTATGTTCTATCGGCTGAGAAAGTACTGATATCAGAAAATTTGTGATGAAAAATCATAGGCTACAATCATTGGGATACGATCTGGTCAAGCTTTCTCTTGGTGAGGATTCGCTATTAGACTACGAAAGGGTGTCGAAGGTGATTGCCGTTTTGAAGGAAGTCTATGAAGAAAGAGAACTAAAATCCGTGCTATGTTCCTATTTGACCGCCCTCGAAAAATTTATCACTCAAACATCGATGAAAATTGAGCATTGTGGTGATCTACCTAATTCCAGCGTAGAAATTCTACGCTCTCATTTTGAAAAAATCTTGAAAAGGAAACTGCTCGTTTCGGTCGAATGCACCGATGATCTTATTGCAGGAATTCGCATATCCATTGCTGATTTAATCATTGAAAATTCCATCGCTGGAACCCTAAATGCCTACAAAAAATCCATGGAAACGAGGTAATTTACGCAAATCGCAAAATTAAAGTGGAAAAATGAAAAAACGCTTGGATTAGCCTATGAAAATGCAAACCAAAGGGCAGAATGGAAACGCCTGAGAAAGTACAGAGGTTTGCAACTGTTCCAGCCTATGACCTGTCCATGGAACGGTATTGAATGGATTCTAAAACGTGGCGTGATAAAATTTTTTCTTCACATTCCAGATCTGCAATCGTACGGCTGACTTTTAGAATTTTATCATAGGCTCTGGCGGAAAGACATAGTTGCTTCATTGCCGTTTCTAACAAAACGGATGATTTTTCATCAAGTTCGCAAAATTTCATTACTTCGTTGTGAGACATATTGGCATTGCGTCTGTTTTTCGAAAATTTGAAGCGTTCCGATTGAATCTTTGATGCCATTTCGACGCGGACTCGCATATCCATGGACGATTCGGAAGACTTTTTTGATCGGATGTCTTCCACCGAGACGGCAGGGACATTGATTTGTATGTCGAATCTGTCTATCATTGGCCCACTAATGCGAGACCTATACCGCTGGATATCCAAATTGCTACATTTGCATTTGCGTGATTTATCACCCAAATATCCGCATGGACACGGGTTCATTGCCCCAACGATCATCGTCTTGCAAGGGAATTTGACCTTTCCAGAGCTCCTGGAAATTGTCACATCGCCATCTTCCAGCGGTTGGCGCAAAGACTCCAAAGTCGCCCGACGAAATTCCGATAGCTCATCTAAAAATAATACCCCATTGTGTGCCAATGAGATTTCTCCCGGACAAGGAATGCTGCCTCCTCCGAGCAAGCCGGCATTGCTAATGGTGTGGTGGGGGGACCGGAAAGGACGTTCGAAATAGGCTCTTTTTTCCGCCATGAGTAATCCTGCCGCAGAATAAATACTCATCGTTTCCAAGAATTCATCAAAGGTCGGCATTGACATTATACTCGGTATGCGCTTAGCAACCATCGATTTTCCAGCTCCCGGAGGCCCAATCATTAGAATATTATGTCCTCCGGCAACGGCAATTTCTACGGCCCTACGTAAGCTTTCTTGGCCTTTTACTTCGGAAAAATCTAGGCAATTGTCTTCTTTTTTAAATGTGGCAAGAAAGTTTTTGTGCCCGAGTGGGGTTAATTTTATTTGGCCTGCCAAAAATTTGACCGCTTCATTTAAATTATTCACCGCGAAAATTTCCACACCATCGACGAAAGATGCCTCCTGGGCAGACTCCACCGGTAGCAGCAATTTTTTCTTTTCCTTCTTTGCTTGTATGGCAAAGGTGAGGCCACCCTTGATCTCTCGAATTTTTCCAGAAAGCCCCAGCTCCCCCGCAATTATGAATTCATTCAAATCATTAAGGTAGGACTGTCCCGTACTCTGAATTACGCCGAGCGCAATTGGCAAATCATAGAAAGAGCCTTCTTTTCTAATGTACGACGGTGCCAGGTTTACGGTTGTCCTTGTATGGGGGATGGCATATCCACTATTTGCGAGCGCAGAAAATATCCTGTCGCAGGATTCTTTTATGGCCGTATCTGGTAATCCAACGATTATAAATTTTAAATCGCCCCGCTCGCCGGAATTTACTTCAACGGCAATATTAACAGCATCAATGCCCCGCAAGGCACAAGACTGAACGGTGGATAACATGAGGATGGGTTATAAAATTTCACAATTGCCACTCCAAGTCAAGCGCAATATTTGATTTTGGCAAAATTTTCGTAAAAATTCAAACAAACGACAAATTTGCGGGATTTGTTAGGTAAAAAAATCGAACGAACAGTGTTTTTTGATGATAGTATCCTCCCAAAATGTCACTTTTGGCTTGGATTTGGGGCCATTTGGCTCGCAGATTGTCCCACATTGGGCGGCAATTTTTTATTTCCTAAGGGAGAGATTGTGTGGGCAGTGACGAAAATCAGCAGGTTGCGCTTTTGGGTAGTTTCGCTTTTGGATCTAAACAATTTGCCAAGCAGTGGAATGTCGCCCAATATGGGGATCTTATCGCTTACTTCTTTTATTTCTTCGCGGGTCAAGCCGCCCATAACAACGGTCGCTCCGTCGAAAACATTAACCTCCGTGTGAATTTCCCGCGTTGAAAATATTGGCTGATAAAATCCGGATGGAATTGTGACGGTGTTGCCAGACGCTACGGCGACATTTACGCCACCATATTCAACAAATCCTTCAAATTCGGTAACTTTTGGTTCAAGCTGCAAACTTATGCTATCGTCTACTTCGACGATGGGAGTTACGCTCATTTCCACACCAACATTGCGCGTGGTAAAATTTTGCGGGGTCCCTGCCGTTATTGTGACTCCTGCGGAACTCGATGTTCCCAAGCCAGAATATCCAGTACCAACTTCGGAATGCGTATCTCCATAGCTTTGGGGATAGCGTAATTCCATGGCTATGACAATTTCTGCCGTTTTTCCGGAAAGCACCGTCAATTTTGGAGCACTCATAAGGTCTGAGCCGGAATGTTGTTCCAATGCTTGAATCATCAAATTGCACTGCAAACTGTTTAAAACTCCGGTAAAATTTGTTAGCGGCACGGCAGATGCGCCTAAATTTATTTGCCCAGGAAGCCCGGGAGGTTGATTAGGTATGGAAATGGGATTAGTTTCGGAATTTGGACCAACTATTTTGCCATCACCCCTTGAAAAATTCGTAGACGCAAATGTTTCGACTAATGTGCGCAGGCTATCGCGCTGTAAATTGTCGGTGGTTTTGCCGGTTTGAAAAAATGTTTTATTGTCATGATTTCTATTTCCAAGTTGCCAACGAAACCCCAATTCATCGAGTGCTCCCTGCTGGACTTCCAAAAACTTTGTCTCAATTTCGACCTGTTTGACTTCGGAGTATTTTCGAAGGATGTTGCTAATTTTTCTTAGGTTTCTTCCGGTATTGGTGACAATTATTTGGGACCCATCGAATGCTAAATTGCTACCGGCAATGTCTTTGAAATTTATTCCCGCACGCTGAAAAAATTCTTTTATGGCTCGCTCTTCGTCGGCAATATTTTCCGGCGAACTTGGAGTCTTGTATAGGTGATGATTGATTCCTTGGATGCCAGTTAGCCGGACAAGGGTTGCCCGTGATATTGGAAAAAAGTGCGTGTCTAATATGTTTTCAGACATGTCCCCTTTGTAGATAATGACTGCATCTTTGGTGATATCAAATTGGTAGGCAACTGATTTTGCAATTAATTCAACCAGGCGGTAGAAAGAAATATTTTTCAAATTCAAATTTACCATTGGCTCATTTTCTGCACCACCAAGTCCAAGCAGTACAATATTCATCCCTTTTGCATTCTCATCGGAGGTAGTGTCGTTAATCTCCGATAGGCTGGCCAATGATTCAATTACACGCGACAGGGGAGTATTTATGAATCTTACCCCGGGAATGATGATGCTATTTGCCTTGTCAAAGAGTATATTTTCATACAAATCAGGGTCCGCGGTGGCCGAATGGTTTTCTAAAATCGTATCTTTGGAAAGTGGGGTTTGCCAACTCTGCTCAACCTCCTCCAGCAATTCTTCACGGGTAGTTTGGCGAAAGGCATTTTCTTCATCAAAAAATTGGACATTGGCCTTTTCCTTCTTTGATTTGGCCATCGATGGCATATGATTTTTTATCGAATTTATTTCTGGTTTTTGGTTGGCGGAATCCGATTTTGAGGATTGGGTGAGTATTTTCCGTTGCAGTTCGCCAATGTTATCCATGGAAGGTTCGGCAGATAACGATAGGGCAGCTATTAAAAGTAGTGCGAAATACTTAACTTTCTTCGATTCCATTTCCACTGATAGGAAGTGTACAAAGGCATTTTAAATATGCAAAACAAATTGTTTTTTACAAAAAAAATTCTTGTCTGATTTTCACTTTAAAATAAGTGTCCGTCCATGAACATCCTAGTTGTGTCATTGGTTTTGTTGTCGAATATTGGTGAGTCCTTTGACCAAAATACGATCCTTACGATCAACGAAATATACCTCGTTGGACAATTTGATGCAATTCTTCTGTTGACGGATGAAAAAACACTTTCTGAAAAAGATTTTTCTTTTGCCAAAATTTACAAATGGCACATTCCAAATTCTTCCAACCTTGATTCCTCCATTGATGCCATATTAATATCTTTGGAACAGATCGCCGCTACCGTAGGCGGTAATTGTTTGTTTACTGTCTTGTGTGCGAATGATTCGTTTGTTACGCAAATTGCCCAAAAGACACGGCCAAATAATAATATTTGTTTTATGCTATCTTCGAATACCGCGACGATAAACACTTTCGCGGGATTTCCATTACCTACGCAGGATAACCAATATGGGTATAATTTCTTTATGGAAAAAATGACCGAATATATTACAAGAAACAACGGCCAGACCTATAGAAATACTTCAATGGGTAAAATAAACGAACTTAAGTGGGTGCATATTTATTGGATTGGCAAACCACCCTCTTACACGTTTGTTGACCAAAAATGAGTGGGAGCTGAAAAACAACGGAATAGCTGGCATTTCATCGATTAAATATGATTCCGCAGTTTTTACCAGTCTTCTACGCTTTTTCTTGTTGACGGTTTTCTCGATTCGCCTGACTATTTCATCGTAGGTTGAGTCTGCCCACCTGCCATAGTTATGGGAATTTTGGGACATGAAAACGTTTATGATAAATGCAGGGTCGCAATAGAGCCCTCCATATGAAACTTTCATTACATCAAAATCTGCTCTTTTTCTATGGTCGAAAAAAGAATCAAAAGTTTTACTTTCTACAATAGTGTCTATTCCTAGGACATTTTTCCAATCATGCTTAACCTGTTCTATAATGTCGGGATAGGTTTCCATTTCCAACACGTTACACAATATCTTTATCGTAGGGAATTTGTGCACAGAATTATAACCCGCTTCCTCAAATAGTTTGCGCGCTAATTGAATGTCTTGCCTGAACAGCGGTATACTTTCATATTTTTTATCGTGTGGAGGAAGTAGGCAATAGGCTGCAAAAACTTTGTTCTTGTCCATTTTTGCCAATAATTTTTCTCGGTCAATTGCCATGGCCATGGCGAGTCTAATATTTTTGTTTTGAAAAATTGGGTTTGTAACGTTAAATACAAAGCCGAAGCACTCGAATGCGGGAGACAACACCAAATTTTTTTCCTGTGAGCAATCTCCGATTGTGGCCTCATCGTCATATTGAAGTTCACAGATATCGACCTTTTTCTCTGAAAAATTTTTTATGGTTAAACTCTGATTGCGATCCACAAAAAATGTCACCGATGACAGTAATACATTGTCCACATCCCAATATTTGGGATTTTTACTCAACGATAGACTTACCCCAGGCTTTCTTTCCGCAAAAACAAATGGACCATTGGAAATGATTTTCAATTTAAAATGATCGGATAAGTAGTTCAAAGGGCGACTATACTCTTCTATGGATGCGACAACTTTTTTATTTAGTGGAAACCAGCACTGGTGCATTATGGTCATTAGAAAATATGGATTACTTTTTTCCAGTTCAATTACCAGCGTTCGAGCATCGACTGCACGTATTCCAACCTTGGAAAAATTTCGAATTTTCCTATTGAAAAATTCTCTGGCATTGCGAATGGGAAAAAATACTTCCACCGACGTACAAGCGAACTTAGATGATAGTGCCCGTTCGACAGCATAGACAAAATCTTCAGCTGTAACAGGAGTCCCATCTGACCACATCGCATTATCTCTTAGAAAGAATTCATATCTTTTTTTGTCGGGTGATACATTCCATCGTTCTGCCACACCGGGCAGCGGTTTCATCGTTTCGGGATCGGGAACTACCAGTCCTTCAAAAACTGCATGCATGACCTTATAGTCACTGTTACAGTATATTTTCTGTGGATCTGCACCTAGCAGTTCATATGGTGAAGAGATCCTCAGATCTTGTTGGATAACAATCTCTTCCTTCTCTTTGCACCCAACGAGCAAACATAGGGAAATCACAAAAGATAGCCACGCAATTTTCATATATCATGCAATACGTTCCACAATTAATTCATTTAATGCCGGTCTTTTTGGGGCCAATCTGTATGCATCTCTAAAGTACTTTAGGGCCGGTTCAAGATTTGTCTCATCATTATAGTGAATCATTATGAGCGGCTCCCCTTGTTTAATTTGCATACCAACTTTCATTATGTCGGACACTCCAACCATATGATCTATGGTACCATCTGACTTTTTGGATAAAATGCTCACTCCCCGTGCAATCATACTAGCATTTACCGTATGTATATATCCTCGTTTTTGCGCAGAGAGTTTACGTGAATATTTAGCCTTTGGATACTTTTCCGGATTATCGATATACGATGTATCTCCTCCCTGTTCTGCTATCAATTCTTTGAATTTATTCAAAGCTGATCCATCGGAAAGTTTTTTTACAATTAGCTGTTTGGCCGATAATGTCGACCCTGCAACTCCTGCCAATCTGATGAGCTCCATACCAACTCGCATGATTAAATCTTGCATTTCGGCATCGCCTTGACCCCTAAGCAATTCGATGGTTTCTTCGATTTCCAGCCAAGTTCCCACCGTTTTACCCAATGGTTGATTGGCGTCTGTCACCACCGCGATACACTTTTTATTCAAAGTCCTGAAAACGCGGGTTGCCATTCTTCCAAGCTGTTTAGCCTTCTCTAAATCCTTTACAAATGAACCGTTGCCCCATTTTACGTCGACCACAACGCCATCTACTCCCGAAGATAGCTTGCTCCCCAAAATACTTCCTGTCACAAGAGGAACACTGGGAATCATGCCAATTAAACGCCTGATTTTATAAAGAATTCCATCAACGGGTGTGACATTTTCTGGCTGCTTATAGTAGCAACACCCTATTTTTTTAAGTTGTTTTTGAAATTTCTTGGCATCAAATTTATAATCAAACCCCGGAATAGATGAGATTTTGTCTAAATCAGAAATTATCAACCCATCATAACTGCCAACCAACGTCGGTACTGCTATTCCACAACAAGCGGCTATTGCCATCAATGCGAAAGCCGATTTGTCTCCTACTCCTCCAGTTGAACACCGATCAATTTTCGGATAAGAAATTATTCCGGTATCCACGATCTCACCGGACAGCATTAGTTCTTCCGTCCATGTTGAGGCTTCCTGGATACTCATGCTTTGGAAATACACTGCCATCAAAAAAGCCGATAATTGAAAATCGGGGATTTTAGCGGTAATTATAACATTCGTTATTTCTTGTATTTCATTGTCTGTCAACTCTTCCCCATAGATTTTCTTTTCTATCAACACTCCAAAGCGTTTTGTTATTTCATGGCCTATTTCAATACTCATATTGCCTTTCACAATTACAACATGCGGGATGCTTTTGTGCCCACAAGAGTCAATCATCTATGTCAAAAATTCAGTAATTTCACGTGATAAGCTTGCAATAACATATAGAATGATTAGTTTCAACAAAAAAATTTACACAAGAACCACAATATTAGTTTCGTCGTGTTTTTTGTGCAAAAAATGCAAAAATAAAAATATGATTCTGACATGTTTATTCTTTACTTAATTCCCTATTTGGGAAGGTCTAAAGATAACTGCTCAAATTCCAGGGCAAAATCTTTTACCGTTTCAAACTTTTTATATACGCTGGCAAAGCCTAGATATACCACCGGTTCGCTCGCTCTTGGTAGGTATATGACTATGGCTCCAATTTTCTCCGATTGAATCTTTTCCGGATATTTTCGAGACAATTCCTGCCAGGATGCCATTGACAATATTATTAACTTTTTCTTTTGTCCCTTTCTGTTTTGTAAACGCATTCAAGAGTCTAGCTTTGATTTTTTCACTGTCAAATTCTTCTTCGCGATCATCCCGCTGAATAACAATTGGTACTTGACACACACAATTTCATTTGTGATAAATCTATGGCCACACTTCAAACATACGCGCCTGCGACGAATTGAAGGGAAATCCATGGTCACACGCGTATCGGTAACTTTCGAGCATAAATGGCCGCATTTCGGGCATTTGATTTGCAAGTAAAATGGATATACCAAACCTTAATCAGCGTTAAAATTTCATATTTCCTCGGAATTTGTCGCATTTCGAATCATTTTTGTTATGAAATACATGCCATTGGTCTAATATTTTGTGTTGTGGCTCGGATAATTTTTCAAAAAATTGAAACAAATATATTCACGCAATACCTTTGATTTTCATTGAAAATAGCTCATGGAATTTATGTTGGCTATTGCCAATGATTCGAAAGATTTTAATTGTCCAGACCCATGAAACTCTCAGAAGGAGAAACTATTCGAGTCACCGATATTACTGGATTTATAGGGAGTGCTCTGATTGGTGAATTGAACAACAGGGGATTTGAAAATATATAGGGTGTTTCACGACCCATTAGCCTTAGCCTCGCTATCTACAGGCCTTAGAATCTAATGATATTATCTTATAGCCCACACTATATAAACATATTTCCCTAAAACAAAATCTTCGTATCTGGTTTTGTGATCGAGGAGAAATGGTTTCTTTGTGTCAAAAATGGAATTTGACGTTAAGGCTCAGCGTACGGCACAATGGATTAACGCTCAATTTGTCTCTATCTCAACAGGAAGGGACTTTCAGCTCA
>JAISRG010000069.1 GCA_031273725.1 Puniceicoccales bacterium | reverse complement strand
TGTTCGAAAAATATTTTCAGTCGAGCATACATTTCTTTTCCCACCTCGGCAATTTCCTTCGCTTCATTGGCAAGACATGCCTGCTTCCACCCGTATGCTATGGCCTTCAGAATAGCTATTAGTGAGGTTGGAGTTGCTAGGATTACACGTTTTTCTGCCCCGAATTCTACCAATTCTGCATTGGCTCGAAAGGCATCCCCCAGGAAGCTTTCTCCGGGCAAAAATAAAATGACGAGCTCTGGACAATTTTCGAACTGCTGCCAATAGTTTTTGGAACTCAATTTTTCTATGTGCCGTTTTATTTGTGCCGCAAATGTTTCCAGTGCTACCCGTTGGTCAGATTTCGACTTCGCTGAAATTGCTTCTAAGTATCCGGACAATGGGGCTTTGGCATCGACGACAATTGTCCTCGAATTTGGTAAATTTATCACCATATCGGGCCTAAAACTTTGCCCATCGGGGGAAATGATATGTTGCTGCTCTTCAAAATCTACATGCTCCGTCATGCCAGCCAATTCGACCGTTCTTCTCAGCTGCATCTCTCCCCACTGCCCACGAAAATCGGGCTTTCTCAGGGCATTGGATAGGTTATTCGTTTCTTCCTGTAATGCGGCACTAGCCTGCCGGGATAGCTTCAACTGTTCTGCCAAACTGATGTACGCCGATTGCCTTTGATCTTCCAAATGTTTGAGTTTCTCATCGAACAGTTTCAGTGTGCTTTCGATGGGTTTTACCGCATTGCCAAATTCGCTATTAGCCTCATGGGTCAAGGCACTGAAGGAATTTTTCGCCAACAGTAGAAATGCTTCATTGTTATCCCTGAGTGCTTTGGCGGACAACTGTTCAAATTGTTCCCGCCATTTTTGGTTAAGATTGTCTCGTTCCTCAACTTTTTCATCTGCCACGGCCAAACGAATTTCCGCTTCCGATAATTTCATCCGCATGGCATTTACTTCACTGTTCTTTCTCGCATAGGCAATGGCAACAAATAACAGGGTTATTCCGAGAATTATTTCAACGATTAGCATGCCCACCTTCTAGTGAAATGGGAACGTTATGCCACCAAATTCGCCAGTTCCGCCATTGACTTTTCACTCAATTTCCCAAGCGGCGAACGGCATTCTGCCGATGAAATAATATTCTTAGACTTCAACAAAAATTTGATGGGTAGCGGATTTGTTTCGATAAATAGTTTGCTCATTATGGGCATCAACACTTGATATTCTTTCAATGCTCCACGAAAATTTCCGTCGCTTGCTAGTTTGACCAAACTGGCCATTTCCCGTGCGGCAATGTTCGACATGACACTGACGACTCCTACTGCTCCCAATGACATGAATGGCAATGTCATCGAATCATTGCCACTAAATACTACCAAATCTTTGCCAAAATTTTTAACCATTGCTTCTACCCGGGAACAGCTCTCCGATGCCTCTTTTATGGCAACTATATGGGAATATTTTTCACGCAATTTGGTGATGGTATCAATGGCTATTTCTACTCCCGTTCGCGAAGGGACCGAGTACAATATTATCGGTTTATCCGTGGAGTCGGCAATTTTGCCATAATATTCGACCAATCCCGATTGGGTGGGCTTGTTATAATAGGGAGTGACGACTAAAAACCCATCAGCTCCCAGGCCATGGGCGATTTTTGTTTTTTCGACGGCCTTCTTTGTATCACATGAACCAACACCAACGAATACATTCATCTGCCCAGCTTCCGCCTTTGCCGTTTCGACAAGGGCAACAAATTCTTCCTGCGCGAGTACTGGAGATTCCCCAGTTGTTCCTGCGACAATTATTCCGTCAACACCGCCATCAGCCTGTTGTTTAATTAAATTTTTAAAATCCCCAAATTCAACTGCTTCGTTCAGAAAGGGGGTAACAAGTGCCGTATATAAACCTTTTAATGACATGGTAACATAATCCTTTATCGTTGGATGATAGAAATACTATTTTCCCATTTGACCATGGAAAAGTAACAAAATTTTCTAATTTTCCCAAAATTTTTATGGCCGCCGATAGGCCAGCTGTGTACCGTCGAAAAATTACAGCAAAATGGACGCCACCCATCCGGACAAAAATGTGGGGATTGTTAAATGCAGGAACGTGGGAATGGCCGTGTCGCAAACCAGAGAGTGCTGGCCATCGGTATTTAATCCCATGGTTGGTCCAAGTGTGGAGTCCGATGCCGGAGATCCCGCATCTCCCATAATACCAGACACCGCTACTATTATTGCAATTGCGGCCGGACTAAAACCCAACTTTAGTCCAAGGGGGACATATATGGTGGCGACAATTGGAACCGTAGAAAATGATGATCCTAGGCCAATGGATACCAAAAATCCCACGAATAGCATGCAAAACGATGCTAAAATTTTACTATTGAACGCGTGCACAGCAAGCCACTTCACAATTGCACCGATGCCGTTGGATGCTTGCAGACTATGGCCGAATCCAGCGGCAGCTATCATGGTAAATGATATGAGGGCCATCATTTTGAATCCAGCCGTAACCACATCGTCCGAATCTTTCCTTCTCACGACACCACCAAGCGATAGCAAGAAAAATCCTGCCAATGCACTTAAAATGATTGCTTTGGCCAACAATTGCACCACCAATGCAGCAACTATTGCCACGCATGAGACGACAAAGTCTTTTCGAGAAAATGCCACTTCATTTTCCAATTTTTTTACCCTAATATTTTGGTAATACCTCGGTTTTCTATACCGGACGAGGGCGACCAATAGACCGATAGCCATTCCCAGGGCTGGGTATAGCAACGCATGGATTAAATCATGCATCGAAATATCCACACCATTGACATGCAAATAATGTAGCATTATATTTTTTAGAAAAATTTCACCAAATCCCATGGGAATAATCATGTAGGCAACTATTACTCCAAATGTGATGATGCAAGCAATCGACCGACGGTCAATTCGTATGGCATTAAAAACGCCAATCATTGGGGGGATTAAAATGGGAATAAATGCAATGTGTACCGGGATAATATTTTTACAAGCGATGGCCATTGCTCCTATGGTGAAAAATATAATAAACTTAGCCTTTTTATTGCCTTCCACATTTGTGATTTCTTCTTCTCCTTTACTGGAATTGGCATTTAATAGTCGAAATATTTTCGACATCAAAAAATTTGAAAATCCAGAGTGAGCCAGTGCGGACGCAAATGCTCCAAGGATGGCATAGCTCAGAGCAATTGTTGCACCTCCCCCAAGGCCTTTTGAAAAAACAAAAAGTGCCATTTCAAAGGACTTTCCATCGACCAATCCGCAAACAATGGCTCCCGTTGTCAATGCGATTACCACATTTATACGCAATGCGCACATTATTAAAATAGACGTAATGGACGCGACAACGGAATTAGACATGCACATAAAAAAACCTAACCTGAGAAAGAATTAATACAGAAAGGGCAAAAAAAATTTTAAATAAAAAAGTATAAATATCGTTAAATATGCCCATAGGATTGAAAATTACAAATCTGCAGTTTAATCAGGTATTGACAAAAAAACCCAAAACAGCAAGCAAATAAAACCGAGTCCATTCTGTTCTAATTTAATACAAATTTACACTTAAAGAAAAGAATGAACGAGGGGCAATCGTAAAAATTGGCACTATGGGGCCAGAGGCAAGCCAATATTAATTTAGTATAATATGAAGTTTCCATTTCTCTCCATAGGATTTTCCATTTTTTATCCATCTCTTATTTAACTGGAATTGCGTACCCTGGAAGCAATTGCCCGTTCGGCTTCACGGGAAGCTTCTTTCTTCTTTAAAGCTTCGCGCTTGTCAAAAAGCTTTTTGCCTTTGCAAATGGCAATGTTTACTTTTGCCAGGCCATGTTTGAAAAAAATCTTCAATGGCAAAATTGACATTTTTTCACGTTCCATGGCGAATAGAATTTTTTTAATTTCACTGAAATGGAGCAAAAGTTTTCGCGGGCGAGTGCAGTTATACTCATTCGGTTCACAAAATTTATACTCTGCAATATTGGTGTTGTATAGAAACAATTCGCCATTTCGATTGGCTCGAACGAAGGAATCGCTAATCTGCGCACGGCCCATCCGTAGGGATTTTACCTCCGGTCCGAGTAAAACAATTCCAGCTTCAAATGTTTCTCCCACAAAGTAGTCATGAAAAATCTTTTTATTGCGAATTTCGCAAGTACCGCCACTTTGATTTGCAGACTTTTTCACAATATGGAATCATTTGTTCGCAAAAATATCACCATCCTGTTTCGATTTATCCGAATACAACTCATAGGAAATCTTGCCTTCTATTATTTCTTTCAACGCAACATCTTCCATGTCAAGTTTCTCCAATGAATCAACCAGGGGCTTAGAACCTGCTTTTAGTTGCTTAACCCGCCTAGACACAACATTTATTAAAATATTAGGTTCCCTAATGATCGCAGAGGCTGCCTTCAAGTAATCGTTTCTCATGAAAAACTTCTATCAAAAATTAGTAAAAAGTTAACATGCGAGTAAAAGTCAATATTTAATATTGTATTTTTAAGCAAATTTAATTTATAACGCAAAAACTTGTGCATGTCAATTCCGGCAAATAGATATTTAATTTTTTCATTTTGCCTATCCTGTTTTCTCATAATTTTCGGATTACCGGGACAAAGTGTTAGCATCGGAGCTATAACCGATTCAATTCTGGTAAGTACTGGATTGTCTCGAAACATTTTCAGTATACTTTATATGTGTTCCACCATAACGGGATGTTTTCTGGTATTGCCCGGAGGGTTTTTCGTGGATAAAATTGGCATTCGGAGGACAACATTGGTTGCTTTGGCTGTCTGCACTTTGATATTTTTTACGCTGGGGAACACCCAATTTCTATGCACAAAGTTTTCCAATTCTTCGACCGTCCGTATTTGGTTTACGGCGATATTTTTGTACTTTAATTTGTCCATTTTGCGATGCTTTGGGCCAAATATGTTCCCCATGTTGGGGCGCATGCAAATTTCAAGGGCTTTTGATAAAGCGATAGGAATTGCCGTTGGATTAAGCGGAGCATTTTTTTCAATTGCGACGGGGTATTGGCCCAGCATAATGCGGTTTTTGGCAAAAAATGAAGATTGGCAAAATGCATACAAAACACTGGGCATTATCGGTTGTGTCACATTGGCGGTATTTTTTGTGCTATTCCATGATATTGAGCCGGAGATCCCAGTGTTTGTCAAAAATTCTGCAAGACCGCCAAAGTTTTTGGCCACAACTTCGCAGAAAAAATTTCTTCGAACACCGATTTTCTTGGGTTTAATGTCAATTCTATGCCTAACCTCATTCGTTGGGACGGGTATAACGGTACACATTTGTGATATTTTTCGAAAAAATGGCATCGATCCCCTGGTTGCCATAAAAAGCTACAAATACATGGGATATTGCATCGTATTTGCCGGATTGCTGTTTGGACATCAAATTGATAAAAACAGAATCAGGGCATGCATATTGCTGTTGCTTTTTTCACAGCTTTTCGGACTAATCGGACTGGAAATCAGCCGTAATATTTTCGGGCTTGGCATGTATATCATCGGTACGGGATGTTTTTGGGGAGGATATGGCATCCTCAGGCAAGTGGTATGGTCAAAAATATTTAAAGAGAAAAATGTTGGCTCCATTCTTGGCGTGGCATACTGCTCTTCCACGATTGCTGGAGCGGTCGGAGTATCCATTTTCAGCTTTGCCAATACCCAATTGGGGTCATATTTTTATTTGATTCGGATGGTTGAAGGTATACTTTTGTGTATGATTTTATTTGCGATCAGAAAATTTTCCAAAGCTGAGTAGAACAAGGCTTATGGCATAAAAATATTTCATTTATTTTGAATTTGTAACAATTTCGTTTGACTAGCTTTACAAGAAAGATCATAATACATATGAGAATTGTTTGAATAACGACGACCTGGTGTGGTTGGTAGACGAGAAAAGACTTACTATGAAAAAAAATGGTTTCTATAAAAATTTATGCCTGTTTTCTTCCCTGCTTATGATGTTGATGTTGGCGGGTTGCGGAAAGGTTGATTTGCTGTCAAATTTGCCAGAAGAAGAAGCGAATGAAATTGTTTCCCTGATGCAACAACACCACATTCCCATTAGCAAAAAACCCGGCCTGGAGTTAGCATGGACCATTGTGCTGAAAAACTCCGATGATTTTTCCAGGGCAGAGAAAATTTTAAAAACCAATGGATATCCTAGGGTGCAATACAATACCATAGGGCAAGTTTTCCAAAAAAGTGGATTGGTATCTTCTCCACTGGAAGAAAAAGCAAGGTTCATGTATGCCTTGTCGGAAAGCGTTGCTTCTACGTTGAACAAAATTCCCGGTGTTTTAACATCGCGTGTTCACATAGTGTTGCCAGAAAATGACCCCTATTCCGACGCAGATACTGAAGCATCGGCTGCCATATTTTTAACCTACAGAGTTGGATCAAATTTGGATGAGTCAGTGCGAGAGATCAAATATCTTGTTGCAAATAGTGTCCAAGGGTTAGACTATGACAAGGTGTCAATTGCCTTATTCCCGGTAGCAGCTGAGGATAATACGGCAATCGAAAATGTCTTTGATACAAATGTGAGCGTTATGGGACTTCGAATGGCAAGCGATGCGGCAGCAAAGTTCCTTACCATAGTGATTGTCTTGGGTATCTTACTACTGTGTAGCATGGGAGCTGCCGTATTTTTCTTCTTCGAATCCAGGAAGAGCAGAAAAGGAACTGCGGAACCAAAACCTGCCACAAATAGCCCAATAATCGTCCAGGATGATTCCCAAAATGTTAGTGATCTCGATGAAGAACCGGATGCCGCGGATACCCCACCGGAAGAAAAATAAGTGAGGATTACAAATGGCCATAGGAATTGAAAGTCTAAAAAACGTCATAGCGACCGATTTCCAATACTTTAAAAATTGGTATGACTTCTATTTCAACGTGGAAAAATATCTTCCAGACCGGGAATTTGAAAAAGTTTTTAGCGTATATGACAAAAGTATTTTCAGCATTCTTTTAACTTCAGGATGTACCCAGACGGATATCCGAAAAAATTTGTTGAAAATATTGGGATTGAAAGATTCCGTTGACTATGATGTTTGTACAAAACCGGTAAAATTGGTGATAGACAACAAAGATCGTTTAACTCGTACCATGAACGTTGCGGGTGCCATATTTCATCACAAGGACATCATAAAAATAATTAGCAAAAATGAATTGAATGCGTTGACAGAGTTCATAGGGCAAGATATTTATACATTCATAATTAAAAGGGGAATGATTTTATG
>JAISRG010000061.1 GCA_031273725.1 Puniceicoccales bacterium | reverse complement strand
ATTGCCCAGAAGGGATACGATGAATCTTCGTCCGCTACGATGGGTGCACAGCATGTTTCCGCCATCAATCATAATTTTCTTGCCACCGTCGTCGGTATCAACATCGAAAAGGAAGTCTTAGTTTTTCTAGATATGGATCTGGGACTAATTTTGCTATAAATGCACACTTGCTGGGTTTTAATCCCATAGATTGTATACTTATTATTTCTCTTTTGGTTCGAGCAATTTTTTGTACCTCTAATCCCCGAGAAAATGCAACTATCTCATTTTGAGCGGTCCCAAAAACATATCCTAATCTTGCATTCTGCGTATCTCTAGCGAAGCATTCTATACACCTTGGAACATGTAAAAAAAATGGAAAAATAATACGCCAATACGGCATAGAACTATGCAAAATTACTTGGAATCCGGGATTTATAAATACCGTTGATAGTGAAAATGATACTGTGCTTGAATGACTCTGTGCAGAAAAGGTTGCTTTTTTCCCCTTCATCCCAAGCTCCCTAAGCTTATCAGTGAAGAATTGATCAGATTCGAACCTATAGGTATCGCATGATTTTGATTCAAGATGATTGCCTGGAAATTGTAGCCGCGATGTCATTTCAATTGTTGCTGCCCACATTGGAAGAAATGTATTTTTTAGTACATCAGTATTTTTTTCAAGGATATCGCATAGGATAGGTAAATCGTCCGGCATCTTTGGTCGTCTTCGTGAAAATTGCATAACAACTGCCGTAGAGATGGGCAAAAATGGATCTTGGGAAGAGATTTGGTCTTGTTCCATCGAGAGTATAAAATCCAAAAATTCCTGTTGAGTTATTAATTCACTTCCATCTGACCCTAACCATTGCCATTCACCGATTGGCGTATCTGTAATGCTAGCTATAAATGCCTTCATGATACACCCAAATGGGCCAAATGATCCGGATTCGAAATTATAATGACACAGAAAAAATGCACCCAGAAGGGAGAGGTTGCCTCCTTTGCTACTTACAAAATCATAAGTCAACGCTCCCAAAACCTCGGATATCTTACCCATAATTTCAGGAACTGGTTTCTCTTCAAGGATGCTCTGAAAAATATGAATTCCGTTTGGCACATTTACTGCAAAAGGCAATCTTGCTTCGGGTTCGACAAATGAAATTGGATCATCTATCTTGAATCCTGCATTTTCCAATTGGGCTGAAAATTCTACTCTTAGTTGCAATAGTATCCCGACTATTTCTGGTGTAATTCCATTTAGAATCATATCTTTAGCATCGGAAATCATGCTATGAATTCGGCTTGATCCCAAGGCCAATAATTGGGCGGGAAATTCCATTGTTAATTCTGTCATTAATTGCAATAGTACTTCTACTATTTCTGGATTTATTTCTCGCCGAATCATATCTTCAGCTTCAAAAATCATGTCACGAATTTGGGTTTTATCCAGGTATAGCCTCATCGTTCGTTCAAAATCGGCAAAATTAGTAAAAACTTGTACCGTACGCTGATCAAGGCTCCTTCCCTGAAATTGTTGCGGATTTATATTAATTTTCCTAGCAATCGACTGCACAACTTTTATGCACAAATTTCTGTGTTCGCAGTGAATTTCATCGGCATAAGATTCCCCAACCACCTCAATAAGGTCTTCTACGTTTTGAAGAGAAGATCCCCCAACTGTCTTAACGCAATCCATCGCGCGAAGGATGATACCATATATTTCCATCAACGCAAAGAGAAAATTAAGCAAACGAAAACTTTTGCGTCTTCTTCCGCAAGAATTTGTAAGTGTGATATAATCGATTAAAATAAGCCTACTTTTTGGAAGAGTAGAAACAAAATAACATGGGAAAAATGGCAAAAGCATATACATTAGATTTAACGGAAAAGGTGATTTTTTCATCGTTTTTTCTTTGCTCTCAACCTTCCTTGCGGGGCTAGATTAAGCTAATCGACCATGGTTGCCGAAATGTGTCCGGTCTTGAATTTTAGGCGAAGATGCCACCGCCGAGTAAAATTTCATCCCGGTAGAATGCTATGATCTGCCCGCTTGCGATTGCCCGTTGGGGTTGCTCAAAGATAACATGAGCCGTATTGGTTCCCGTTTGAAAAAATTTAATTTTCTGGGCAGGATCGCGGTACCGTGGGCGAGCAAGCAAATTTTCATATTCTCCGAATCCTCCGTTTACAAAGCTTAGGCCATGGATGGAAAATTCATCCTTGAATAGGTATTTTGATGTCGGCTGTTCAATTTCCACGACCAACTGGTTTTTTACGAGATCTTTTCCGACAACGACGTAGTGGAAAAAATCAAGGTTTGATGGGACATTGATACCATGTCGCTGGCCTATGGTAAATCGAAACAACCCCCGGTGTTTGCCAATGATCTTCCCCTGGGTATCGACGATGTCGCCTGGCTGGTTTTGTATGTAATGCGATAGAAAATCTTGAATCCTCACCTTACCCAAAAAACAAATTCCCTGGCTGTCCTTCTTTTTGCAATTTGGCAAATTTGCTTTCTCTGCGATTTTGCGAACTTCGGGCTTTGTCAGTTCTCCAACGGGAAATATTGTATTTTGTACCTGTTCCTGGGAAAGCAGAGCGAGAAAGTATGACTGATCCTTGTTTTTATCAACACCTTCCAAAATATTGGCGGTACCATTTTCATTTGTCACCACCCTGCAATAGTGCCCAGTTGCAAATTTTTCAAAACCATTGGCATGGGCGTATCGTTTGAGTACGCCGAATTTTATCCGTGCATTGCACAAAACATCCGGATTGGGGGTGATTCCATTGCGATAGCCATCAACCAGTTCTTTTACCACCAATATGCGGTATTTGGATATCATGTTGATAACCTCAAATGTTATGCCGAGTTTTTCGCAAACACTTCTCGTGTCGTCCACATCTGTCTTCCACGGACAGTCCGCAATCGGGTTTTCCGAATCTTCGGCATTCCATGTGCGCATGAAAATACCATGTACCCGATAGCCGGCATTTTTTAATAGCAATGCGGATACTGCGCTATCGACACCCCCTGACATCGCAACTGCTACTTTAGGCCGCAACATTTTTTATACTTTTTTCCGCTTCCGCACGGGCAGGGGTCGTTTCTGTTGATTTTTGGCAACGAAGTTGGCTTGATGACCATTTGGGGATTGCCCTTTTCGGGCTGTTTCTGGCTACCATCGGCGACTTCCAAAGCGCCACCTGACATCACAATGTGTTTGCGTAATTCATGGACCATCCTATTGAATGCCTTGGCGCTTCCTGCCGATCGAAATAATTGGGAACAAACATCGGAGTTTATCTGTCTCAACATCGAGTCAAAGTATCCAAAGGCTTCCGTGCGATATTCATTGATCGGGTCCCGTTGGCCATATCCACGAAGTCCTACGCTACTCCGCAAAGCATCCATTTCTGTCAGATGTTTTTGCCAATTACCATCGATTGTTCGGATAAGTATCATCCTTTCGACAAATTTTAGGGATTCCGGATCATCGGTGGATTGTTTTATTTCATAGGCACTTTTTATCTTTGATAAAATCAGTTCGTGGATTGCATCGCGGGACTTGTTGGCCAAATCGGACGCTTTCAAATTCAGAGGAAAATTAATATTTGCCCACGACAGTAGCATTTTAAGACCATCGTCTTCCTCTCTGTTCTCCTCTGGATCATCAGAAAATTGCTCCAGCCTGGAATCCAATTCATTGCGTATGATTTCAAAAATGACGTTTTGGGCATTATTTTCGACCAGGGAATCGCTCCTGAGGGCATAGATAACTTTCCTTTGCTGATTGAGGACATCGTCGTATTGCAGCAAATGTTTTCTGGTGGAATAATAGTGCTGCTCTACTTTTTTTTGGGCTGTTTCAATGGAACGGTTCAACAGTGGATGGGCAAGAACTTCTCCCTCTTTGAACGTGTTTTGCAATAGCCGTGCTATGGGTCCAGCGGAAGCAAAAATTCGCATGAGAGTATCTTCAAGGGAGACGAAAAACTTCGAACACCCGGGATCTCCCTGGCGGGCACACCTACCGCGTAGCTGCCGATCGACGCGCCTGGATTCATGCCTTTCCGTACCGATCACAAATAGCCCTCCCAATTCCGAAACACCGTCCCCCAATTTGATGTCCGTACCACGGCCTGCCATATTTGTCGCAATCGTAACGGCTCCCCTTTGGCCAGCTTGGGCAATGATTTCCGCCTCTTGCTGGTGATATTTGGCATTTAAAACCTTGTGACCTATCATTTCTCGCTTCAGCATCTTGCTCAATAATTCCGAGGCTTCAACGGAAGTCGTACCGACTAAAACGGGCTGTCCATTTTGATTGGCAGCTTTAATCTCCGCAACCACCGCACTATATTTTTCCCGACGAGTTTTGTAAATCTCATCATTTAAATCGATGCGGATACACTTTTTGTGGGACGGGATTACGACAACTGGGCGATGGTAAATATCATTAAATTCCTGTGCTTCCGTTTCGGCGGTACCAGTCATTCCGGCCAATTTTTCATACATCCTAAAGTAATTTTGCATCGTGACGGTGGCATAGGTTCGAGATTCCCGTTCGACTTTCACGCCTTCTTTTGCCTCAATGGCTTGGTGCAAACCGTCACTCCAACGGCGCCCCGGCATGGCCCTACCAGTATTTTCATCGATTATAACGATCTTACCATCCAAAATTGCATACTGTTCATCTCTGTTGTACAAAGAATATGCCCGTAAAAGTTGATTTAGGCAGTGAATTTTGATGCTTTTTTGGGAAAATTCTTCCTCCGCCTGGCGTTTTTTTTCAATCTTTTGATCCGGCGACAGGGAATCATTTACATCTATGGCGGAAAATATTGATGGCAGATCTGGCAAAACAAATGCACTTTCGTCGTCACTCAAATGGGCACGTCCCAGCTCTGTCAAATCCGATTGGTTGTCCTTTTCATCCAAGCAATAGTATAACTCTTCTTTGATTTGATATCTTTCGCTTTTGAGCAATTCGGAATTCATTTCGAGATCAAACCTATCGAAGTTTTTTCTATACGCCCCATTTTCCATGAGGCGTAAAAATTGTTTATTTTTCGGCATTCCAAGCTTTACCTGCCAGAGCTTTTTGTAGGCATCGCGATTATAATCTTTACCGCTATCATCCAGCATGGCTTTGGCGTCCGACACCAATCGATTACATAACTTTTGCTGCAGCTCGACCAAATTGGCGACCGATGGTTTCAGCTCCACATAGGGAACTTTCTCTTCATCCTTCGGGGCTGCCCCTGAAATTATCAGTGGTGTCCGCGCTTCATCTATGAGGATAGAATCAACCTCATCGACGATGCAGTAATAATGTTCCCGCTGGACTTGTTCCTCCGGAGAAGTCGCCATTCCATTGTCGCGCAGGTAATCAAATCCGAATTCCGATGCCGTTCCATAGGTTATGTTGCAAGCATATGCTTTCTGGCGCTCTTCGATATCCATTTCGTTTTGTAAACATCCGACTGTTATGCCAAGAAATTCATAGAGATAACCCATCCATTCCGCATCTCGACTGGCAAGGTAATCATTGACCGTAACCAACTGGCAGTTTTTCCCAGAGAGAGCATTCAAATACAATGGCAATGTCGCAACTAAAGTCTTTCCTTCCCCCGTTGCCATTTCACAAATTTTTCCCTGGTGTAGGGCGATACCCCCCAAAAGTTGAACGTCATAGTGTACCATATCCCAAATCAACTTATGTCCGCACACTTCGATTTCCTGCCCACACAAACGGCGGGCCGTATTTTTTACCAGTGCGAATGCTTCCGGCAACACATCATCGAGGGATTCTCCCCCAACCACCCGCCGTTTTAGTTCTTCCGATTTCGCAACAATGGCTTCATCGGATAGGGATTGATATGTTTCCTCCAGGCCATTGATTTTTACTATTACCGGCTGACATTTTTTGATGAATTTTTTATAGGTATGTCCAACAAACAATCTGAAAAATTTTCCAATCATTACTTACAACTTCCTGAGCCAATAGGTTTAAATACAATTCATCAAACGTCGACTCAATAATTTTAGAAAAAATAAATTCCGTACGTTTGGAATCCAATTTGGGGTTTGACAAAAGTAAAAATTTTACGAAAATTCCTCCATATGAACCAAGGGAGGACAAATGAATAAAGTTTTTGATCTCTACAGCGAAGCGCTTTCTAATAAAATTTCCAAGATTGAATTGAAAAAGAAAATAAAAGAATCCATCGCAAATTTGGACATTGCAATAAAATATCTAAAATCCGTTGATGCTGAAAAATTTGTCGATGGGTTGTTGAAAAATTTTCCAATAGCAGCTGAAAAAGCGTATGACGAAGGGAAAATTTCCGAAGAAAATGTCGAAGCTGTTAGAAAACTGTCGATCATCTGGCCCAGCGAAATATCACAGGCGATGTATGATATGAACCGCAAGATGCTAGACTATTGTAAGCAATTGAAAGAAAAAAAGTAGTAGGCACCAACTTTTCCATTTTCCTTAATTGTGAGTGGTTGCGCCAAACTTGGAAATTGCCTCTTCAAATATTTCTTCGCCGGAAATAATTTCTATGTCTATTTTTAGGAAATAGGTGGGGATCGGAGGTTCAAATTCTTTTGGAATCCGAACGGCATCCTTTTCCGTTGTAATTGCGAACGCAGCTCCCCTGGCACATGCAATGTTAAAAATATTTTCCAGTTCATTTTTGGAAAACCTGTGATGGTCGACAAACCTTTTTCGGTAAACAATTTCAGACCCATTTTGCAGTAAAAAATTTTCAAAGCCATCGGGGGATGCAATGCCACTAAATGCCATTATTTTTTTGCCCGCAAGGATATTGATAGGGTTCACTTCATTGCCGTGTATGACTGACAAATTTCTCGGAAAATGGGCACACTCGATGATTTTAGCATTTGGATTGTATGATTTTATCGTATCGACGATGGAATCATTGTAAACGTTGCCAGATTTTGTCAGAAGAACATAGGATGCTCGTCTAATTTGGGAAATTGGCTCGCGTAGAATTCCACGGGGCAACAAATATTTGTTGCCAAAGGGGTTGGTCTTATCAATTAGCAAAAGGTTCACGTGGCCCCTAAGTGGAAGGTATTGAAACCCATCGTCTAAAATTATTATGTCGACCCCGAACTTGTTAATCGCATAGTGGCCAGCTTTAACGCGATTCTTGTCCACGAAGACAACGACTCCTGGCAAATTTTTAGCCAACATGAATGGCTCGTCTCCGGCCACTTCAGAATCCAACAATACCGATTTGCCATTGCTTACAATCTTTGGTGGCGGTTCATTTCGATGGGTCATCCACCGGATAAAAGCTTTCCACTGCGGCTCACCTTTACTTTTATACCCGCGGCTAAGAATCGCCACTTTCCGTCCCCTTTCATTCAGCTCACGGGCAATTTTTTCCACTACTGGAGTTTTTCCCGTTCCTCCCACCGTCAAATTTCCAACGACGATAACTGGACACCCCAGAGCATCCGATGTAAAAATTCTTTTTGCGTATAGCAGATGCCTCAATTTTACGATCAAGGCAAACAAAAAAGATAATGGGAGCAATGTTACAGCGACGCAGACGGTACCGAATGATTTCTTTCTGTCGTATAATACATCCGTTGCAAATATTTCCACGTAATTTACTAACCCATGAAGTTTCCTCAAAAGCTTTTTATAGAGATAACGGACTTTTCTCAATATTCGCATGTTGTCTAGCCACATAATGGTCGACTTTGAAGGTTGTGCAAGTTAAAATTGTTTTATTTATTACAAATATGTCTCCAAAGGGTGGCATTTTCGTATCGCCCTCAAATTTTCCAAAAACCGTACTCAAATATAATTCTCGGCATGCCGGGAACAACATTTTATAGATCATGGCACCGCCGCATACCCAAAGGGGACCTTCAATGCCGAGTTCCAATAGCTGATCCAGCTTTTGGATTGTGATGACGGAATCCCGGCGCCAGGTTGTATCCCTTGTCATTACAATGTTTCGGCGGTTTGGCAGTGGATGTCCGATGGATTCAAAGGTTTTGCGGCCCATTAGCACCGATGCATTTTGCGTCATTCTACGAAAAAATGCCATTTCCTCGGGAATATTCCAAGGGATGGAATTATTATTTCCAATGATACCATTGTCGGCCACTGCTGCAATTGCCCGAATATCTAGCCTTTGCAATAGGATACCGTATAAATCTGCCGGCATACTTATCATACTGCGATTGGTGCTTTTATGGCTGGGCCATGTTCATAGCCAACGATTTCAAAATCTTCATATTTAAAATCATCGATGGAAGAAACCTGTCGATTCAATTTCAAGGTTGGTAAGGGCAATGGTTCGCGGGACAGTTGTTCTTTCACCTGTTCTTCATGATTGGTGTAAATGTGCAAATCCCCAAACGTATGTACAAATTCTTTCGGACGCAGATTGCAGATGTGCGCAACCATTATGGTCAGGAGAGCATAGGAAGAAATGTTAAAAGGGACTCCAAGGAACATATCAGCGCTCCGCTGGTATAGTTGGCAGCTCAATCCTTTGTCGGATGATACGTGAAACTGAAAAAATGCATGGCAGGGTGGTAGTGCCATTTTATCTATCTCTCCAGGGTTCCAAGCGGATACGATATGTCTGCGACTGAATGGATCTTTTTGAATTTGTCCTATGACATTGGCCAGTTGGTCTATTGTTCGCCCATCTGGAGCCTGCCATGTTCTCCACTGGGCACCATAGACACGTCCCAAATTTCCATTTTCGTCGGCCCATTCATTCCAAATTTTTACGCCATTATCTTGTAAATATTTGACGTTGGTGTTTCCGCTAATGAACCACAAAAGCTCATGGATCACCGCCTTCAAATTGACAAACTTTGTCGTGATGACAGGAAAAGTATTTGCCAGATCAAATCGCAGTTGTGCCCCGAACAATCCGATGGTTCCTACTCCTGTCCTATCGTTCCGTTTTTCCCCTTTAGTTAATACTTCATTCAAAAGCTCGAGGTAATTTTTCATTGGAATAAAAACTACCTAGGATATTTTTAGCGTATTTCCAATACTTTTTTTATCTCTGCGCCCTTCCGCTCGTAGTGAGCTCTTTTTTTGCCAAATGTCAATTTGGAAAGCGCTTTGCACCTACAATAATTGAGTTTGCTGCGCTTGCGTTGAGTGACAATTACATTCTTTAAGATACATTTGTATAATATTTCCTCATAAAAAGGAGTGACACGGCATAACTCCCACCACTTGTCTGCAAATATCGTCGATGGATCTTGCCACGGCTTAAATCCTGCAAAGTGCACTACGACGGGATCACTACAGGCATCTTCCAGCTGTTGTTTTCCAAAAAAATTTTCATACTTTATTCGCTCTGTTTCATGAACTAGAGCTGGGTCAGCTATGCATGGGAAAATGTTGAACTTTAAATCTA
>JAISRG010000075.1 GCA_031273725.1 Puniceicoccales bacterium | reverse complement strand
AGCATTCTCCCCGATATTCTTGACGAAAAACAACGAATTTTACGGAGGAATCGTCGAGGTGATTTTTTCGTACACATGGACAATGCGATGTGTCACAATGGTCGCAAGGTGACCGATGAATTTGACAATTTGAAGCTTCAGCGAGTTGCGCACCGACCTTGTTCGCCAGACCTGAGTCCGTGCGACTTTTGGCTATTCGGTATGTTGAAACAAAAAATGAAGGATCGTGAGTTTTCTGGAGTTGAAAAAATAATGAATGCCGTACAAGAGATTTGGAGAGAGATGACCTTAGAACGATTGCAATCCGTCTTCTTCAATTGGATTGAACGACTTGAATATGTCATTGAGCATTATTGGGAATACTACATAAACTCGCATTAAAAGATTAAGTCAATCTTTATCATGTCACGAGATCGCTGGGGGGCCGGGAATTTTTTGGACCGCCTATATGTCCATCTGCAATGGTCGCAAGGTGACCGATGAATTTGACAATCGGAGGCTTCAGCGAGTTGCGCACCCACCTTATTCGACAGACCCGAGTCCGTGCGATTTTTGGGTATTCGGTATGTTGAAACAAAAAATGAAGGATTGTGAGTTTTCTGGGGTTGAAGAAATAATGAATGCCATGCAAGAGATTTAGAGAGAGGTGACCTTAGAACAATTGTAATCCGTCTTCTTCAATTGGATTGAACGACTTGAATATGTCATTGAGCATGATGGAGAATACTACATAAATACACATTAAAAGATTAAGTCAATCTTTATCATATCGCGAGATCGCTAAGGGGCCGGGAACTGTTTGGACCCCCTAGATGTCATCGGTATCGAATGTTTTTGGAGAGGATATGGCATCCTCAGGCAAATGATATGGTTAAAAATATTTGAAGAGAAAAATATTGGCTCCATTCTTGGCGTGTCATACTGCTATTCCACGATTGCTGGAGCAGTCGGAGTATCCATTTTCAGTTTTGCCAATAGCCAATTGGGGTCATATTTTTATTTGATTCGGATGGTTCAAGGTATACTTCCGTGTATGATTTTATTTGCGATCAGAAAACTGTCTCAAGCAGAGTAGAACAAGGCTTATGGCATAAAAATATTTGATTTATTTTAGATTTGTAACAATTTCGTTTGACGAGTCTTCCAAGAAAGATCATAATATGTATAAGAATTGTTTGACTAATGACGACCTGGTATGATTGGTAGACGACAAAAGATTTACGACGAAAAAAACAATTTCTGTCAAAATTTATGCCTGTTTTCTTCCATGCTTATGATGCTGATCTTGGCGGGTTGCGGAAAAATTGATTTGCTGTCAAATGTGCCAGAAGAAGAAGCAAACGAAATTGTTTCCTTGATGCAACAAGATCATATTCCGATGAGCAAAAAACCGGCCTGGAGTTAGCATGGACTATTGTGCTAAAAACTCCGATGATTTTTCCAGGGCAGAGAAAATTTTAAAAACCAACGGATATCCCAGGGTGCAATCCGATACCATCGGGCAAGTTTTCCAAAAAGCGGGTCAATATCTTCTCTCCTGGAAGAAAAAGCCAGATTCATGGAAGCCCTATCGGAAAGGGTTGCTTCGACATTGAACAAAATTTCCGATGTTTTAACATCGCGGGTTCACAGAGTGTTACCAGAAAATGCCCCCTTTTCCGACGCCGATACGGACGCATCGATAGCCATATTTTTAACCTACAAAGTCGGATCAAATTTGTATGAGTCAGTGCGAGAGATCAAATATCTTATGGCAAATAGTGTCCAAGGGTTAGACTATGACAAGCTGTCAATTGCCTTATTTCCGGCAGCAGCTGAGGATAATACGGCAATCGAAAATGTCTTTGGCACAAATGTGAACGCTATGGGGCTTCGAATAGCAAGCGATGCGGCAATAAAGTTCCTTACCATTGTAATCGTCTTGGGTATCTTACTACTGTGTAGCATGGGAGCTGTCGTGTTTTTCTTCCTCGAATCTAGGAAAAGCAGAAAAGGAACTACGGGACCAAAACCTGCCCCAAATAGTCCAATAGGCGTCCAGGTGGATTCCCAAAATGCTAGTGACCTCGATGAAGAGCCGGACACCCTACCAGAAGAAAAATGAGTGAGGATTACAAATCGCCACAGGAATTGAAAGTCTACAAAGCATCCCCGCGACCGATTTCCAATACTTTAAAAGGTGATATGATTTCTATTTCAACGTCGAAAAATATCTTCCGGACAATGAATTTGAAATAGTTTTTAGCGGAGATAACGCAAATATTTTCAGCATTCTTTTAACTTCAGGATGGACCCAGACGGATATCCGAAAAACTCTATTGAAAATACCGGGATTAAAAGATTCCGTTGACTATGATGTTCTTACAAAGCCTGTAAAATTGGTAATAGACAACAAAGATCGTTTACTTCGTCCCATGAACGTTACGGGCGCCATATTTCATCACAAGGACATCATAAAAATAATTAGCAAAAAAGAATTGAATGCGTTGACGGAGTTCATAGGGTAAGATATTTATACATTCACGATTAAGAGGGAATGATTCTATGGGAAATGCTCCCGGACCTAAAAAGTAAAAATTCAAAAATGCCACTTACGGAAAGCATTTCCTCCTCTGGTAAGCGCATATTAAGCAATACCTTCGTCAGATTGCCAGACGAGATAGAAAAGCTGGAATTAACGCTCGGTGAACATTTCGACATTCCACTTAAATGTGACGAAGCCATGGTAAATAAATGCCTTGGGCTTAGAGAGTTTTGATTGAAAAAATTAAATGACTGCAATCAGAACGGATAATTATTTTCTGGGAATCGGCAATATTTCCAAAATTTCTATCGGCAGCTTTGATTTGAAGCAAACAGGACAAATCCTGAAAGCAAAATCCTACGCCAAATTCAGAGAGGGCAAAAACACACTTGCGGCGACACAAAAAAATGCGACGAGCTTTTGCAAGAAGTTCATCAAAAAAGCGATCAAATCATCAAGGATGCCGAAGCAAAAGCCAATGAAATAATTGAATAGGCGAAACAGACGAAAAATAAAAAGAGGAATGAAGATATTCCGCACGCTTTGAGAATGGGAAGCAAGAAATTTCCAACGAGTTGATGACTTTTATTTCGAAGAGCGCGAACAGTTTTTCAAGGCTTGAAAAGGATGGAGTCGAAGTCGTCAAATCTGCCCTGAGAAAGATGATTGGAAAAATTGATAAGACCGAACTAATTGCCAGCTTGGTAAAGCATTCATTGCAAAAAATTAAGACATAGAAGCAAGCAACCTTCAAGTTTGCTCCCGGAGAAGCACAAATATTGTGTGACAAGATGCAAGATGTAACCAAGAATAGTCCGGTTTTAGAATTTTTAGACATTTTTGCCGACACACATCTGCAGCCGGGTTCATGCATTTTAGAAACTGAGCTGGGAGTAATAGATGCAAGCATTCCCGTCCAATTAGCTGCGATAGAAAATGCCTTGTCGAAAGCGAAATCACGATAGTTATGGATAATGAACAGGACAATTATAATCCTTTTGGATACATAACGGAGCATCTTGAGCAAGAGATAGAAGATTCTTCCCTTGTCCAAGTTAAGGGGAAGGTCATTCAGGTTGTTGGTACGATCATAAAAGCATCCGTACCCGGTGTCAAAATAGGAGAGTTGTGTGTTTTGAAAAATCCCTGGGAAGAAGCGGAACTGATGGCCGAAGTGGTAGGATTTTCCCAGCAGGCGACAATTTTAACCCCAATCGGAGATATTCGTGGAGTTTCATCAACCACGGAGGTGATTCCAACTGGCAAAGTCCACATGGTCCCCGTGGGAGATAATCTTCTCGGACGGGTAATCGATGGTTTGGGCCGTCCCATCGACGGAGATAAAAAAGGACCCCTCGAGACCACAGATTTTTATCCGGTTTACAGCGATCCGCCAAACTCGATGCTGAGAAACCCGATCGATAAACCGTTGGCCTTGGGTGTACGGGCACTCGATGGTCTCCTGACATGTGGTGAAGGCCAGAGGATGGGAATTTTTGCCGCTGCAGGTGGTGGTAAAAGCACGCTGCTGGGGCAGATTATTAGAAACACCGAAGCCGAAATCAATGTTCTTGCGCTTGTCGGGGAACGTGGCCGCGAAGTACGAGAATTTGTAGAAAAGGATTTGGGAGAAGAAGGATTAAAGCGATCCGTTCTTGTCATTTCCACTTCCGATAGGTCATCCATGGAACGTTTAAAAGCTGCCTACGTTGCCACCGCCATAGCCGAATATTTTAGGGATAAGGGAAAGAGAGTATTGCTCATGATGGATTCCGTCACGCGTTTTGCCCGTGCGCAACGTGAAATTGGGCTGGCAGCAGGGGAACCTCCAACCAGGCGTGGATTCCCACCGTCCGTTTTCGAAACGCTGCCAAAGTTAATGGAACGGGCAGGTCAGTCGGAAAAAGGATCAATTACGGCCCTGTATACCGTGCTCGTGGAGGGTGATGATATGACGGAACCAATAGCGGATGAAACAAGATCCATATTGGACGGCCACATTATTTTATCGAGAAAACTTGCGGGGATGAACCACTACCCTGCGGTAGATGTTTTGTTGAGTGTTAGTCGTGTTTTTAATCAGGTAACCGATGAACGGCATAGGAAGGTTGCTTCAAAGTTAAGGACAATTTTGTCAAAATATCAGGAGGTCGAATTGTTAGTGAGGATTGGAGAATATAAGCGTGGCGCTGATAAGGTTACCGATGAAGCAATTGATAAGATAGAAGCGGTGAATAATTTTTTAAGACAAGGATTACATGACCGCGATGATTTTAAAACGACGATAGATAAAATGGCACAGGTTGTTGGATTATAATGGCGAAGTACATTTTAGAGGAAATGCTGCGGGTTAGGAACTTGCGTAAGGATACTGCCGAAAAGAATCTAAAGCAAGCGCAAAGGCTAGTCGAGGAAGCAAAGGAAAACGTAGAGAATGCAAAAAGAACGCTGGAGGAGTTTAAAGTTTTTATAGAAAAGGAGTCCGAACGGTTGTACAAGAAAGTAATGATGCAGAAAATTAAAAAAGAAGCCGTTGATGCCTTGCATTATGCCATAAAAATTTTAAAAAGTAAATTGATAACACATGAACAGAACCTAGCAACAGCAAAAGATAATTTGGTTAAGGCCGAAAAAAATTTGGAGGAAAAAAGAGAAGCTTTACAAGAGGCCAATAAAAATGTAGAAAAGATAAAATCACATAAGGAAGAATGGATAAAAGAAGCAACGAAAGAAGAAGAACTTGTCGCTGACAAGGAACTAGAAGAATTTGCCAAGAAAAAAGGACAAGAAGAATAAGTTTTAGAATGGAATATTTATGACAGATAAAATCAAACATCAATCCATGGAAAAAGGAAGCAGGGATTCATTGGAAAATGATGCTTTTTCCAAAAAAGAAATCGCTGAATTAAGCAATGAAGCAATGCAGAAAGCGGATCCACGGGATGTATCATCTTTTGCAGAAAAACTTATGAAAGACACGAATATCAAAAATGGAAATGGTTCCGAGGACCTTAGATTTGGTGGTGGGGAACATAATCGCCCAGGAACTTTTTCGAAATCGGATCAAAATCAAAGAGATTCCTTTGCTGGACTTCAGAAAACGGGTGATTTCCCAAGAGCAGATCAAAATCAAAGAAATTCAAGAGATTCTTTTGTTGGATTTCAGAAAATGGGTAACTCGCAAGGAACGGGTGATTCGCAAAGAGCAGATCAAAATCAAAGAGATTCCTTTGCTGGACCTCAGAAAACGGGTGATTCGCAAAGAACTGGTGATTTCCCAAGAGCAGATCAAAATCAAAGCGATTCAAGAGATTCTTTTGTTGGATCACAGAAAACGGGTGTTGTTGGGACGCGCGGTATGAATCCAAATGCGCAAGCCATTGAATCCACAAAATCGCAAAGGCAAGGTTCCCTACGAGATATGAAAGATGTCGACCTACGGGATCCTGCGGAAATAAAGGATACATCTGCCATAAGCGGAGCAAAAATTTTAGACAACCTTCAGTTGCAACACATTGATCCAGCGGCTAATGAATCGGCACAGGCTATAAAAAGTATAGCGGTCCAAGTTGCAGAGAAAATCATAGCTACCAATGAGGCTCTAAATGCCAAACAGGAAGTAAGAATTACATTGCAAGATGGCATTTTGAAAGATACAGATGTTTCAATTTCAAAAGAAGGGAAATCATTAAGTGTTGTTTTTTTTAGTGGGGCCAGTGATTCTGTAAATTTTTTACGAGAAAATAGCGATAGTTTGATGCGGCAGTTGCAGAACAATCTTAGGGATATAAATCATGTTGAAATTGAAATTGAGCAGCAAAGCGCAAGTGATAACCAGAACAATGATGGCCGCTCTAGGAACAGGTTCGGAAATCAGCAGCAACAGGAAGATGAAAAAGATTCACAATAGAAAAGAAGCCCCGGCATTTTGAAATGCATAGGGGCCGGTTCCTTTGTCTGTTCCCACATTCTTAAAGAAATTTGCTAAAAGGTAATTGCCTAAAGTCTTTTATCTTGAATCAAAAGCAATTTCACAATTGATTGGCGCATTTGTTGGTCGATCAGTTGTAAATTATCAATGTCGTCTATGGTCGCCCAACGAAAATCCATGTGCTCCCGAGGATCAATTTTTACTTTCGCATTTTGATCAGCCTTACATGTAAAAATAAGACCCGGGGCTATGGTCCCAGGACTAACATTTACCTTAAAACATTCTAACACTTTCCATCTCGTTGCTGTTATTCCAGCTTCTTCGAGTAATTGTCTTTCTGCCGCACTTTCAAAGCTTTCATTGTCTCGGACTGATCCACCACAGCACTCCCAAACATTGGGATATAATTCCCTGTGAGGGGCCCTTTTTAAAAGTAATATTTCTGGTCCTCGTTTTTGATTTAGTCTGTAGCAGTAGGCAGAAACAAACACTTCAATTTTATTAATTTTTTCTTCCCTGGCGGCTTCAACATTAGCACAGTACAAAACGAATAGCGAGATCCATATGAAAATTTGTGTAATCGCCGATTTGTGTTTCTTATTTTTCATAAATATTTGTAAATCGGAGGTAAAAGTTTGTGGCGCAAATGTCAATAAATTGTGAACTCGCCGATTTTTATGGCCATCAATGTAAAGTATTAGCCCTATGAACCATGAAATGTTGTGATTTTGTGAAAATTTCTATCAAAAAAGTTAATTTTCGGCAAATTTTTGTTGACTTCACATTCGATAAAAAACATCCAATTCATATATGTCGCGAGGACATGTTAAGCGAATTTGAAAAATATGTCTGGGTCGACACGTTTAAACTTTTTTGAAAAAATATGGATACAAATCAGATAACATGGATTCCTAGCGATCGCTATGTAGAAGGCTTAAGGGAGAAAGGCTATGAAGTGCACGTTTTCGAAAAACCAGGTAGGCGAATTGTGGCAATCAAATTTCCATACCCAGACCACGGGAAAACCGTATACGACGCCTACGATAGTGAACTAGAAAAGATGGGGCTGTTTTTTATAAGAACATTAACTCCAAGGGACGTGGAAGCTCTCAAAGAGGAATACGCAAAGTAGAAAACGCGAAACTTAAAATAAAAATACAGAAAACCGAATCAAATCTTGTTATAATCAAGGATTCGGAAACATTGAGCATGTTTAAATTTTTGCTTCAATCATCTTTTTAACAGACAACTTTACCAGTCTTAGGGTTTAAGTTTTCATACTTATCACCTAAGATTTTTTCGTCTCTTTGTTTCGCCATTCGCGTAGTGTATTTTAATCATTTCAGACAAAATGTTGTGATTTTGTGAAAATTTTTATCAAAAAAGTTAAATTTTAGTAAATTTTTGTTGACTTTGATCTCAAATCAAATTTCTATAGCTTCCAGTTTTTAGGATAAATTATCGAGCATGGCTTGATTTGTAATGTAGACAATTGTTATGGTCAATTTATTTACATGTCGTATTCGATAAAAAACATCCAATTCATATATGTCGCGAGGACACGTTAAGCGAGTTTGAAAAATATGTCTGGTTCGACACGTTTAAACTTTTTAAAAAAAAATATGTATACAAATCAGATAACTTGTGTTCCTGGCGATTACTATGTAGCACTCCTAAGGAGGGAAGGCCATGAAGTGCACGTTTTCGAAAAATCAAATAGGCGTATTGTTGTAATCAAACTTCAATGCCCATACAGCAAAGAAGCCGTGTACAATTCCTACGATAGCGAACTAGAAAAGAAGAAGCTATTTTGTCCGAAAATATTAACTCAAAGAGAGGTGGAA
>JAISRG010000072.1 GCA_031273725.1 Puniceicoccales bacterium | reverse complement strand
ATTTCAAGCAACGAAATCCCCTTGCATTTACAAGAGAAAAACTGCCCATTCAATATTTTTATTCACACTAATTTTCCTCGGAAATTTTGTGGATTGCATTTACAAATTCCGAGCTTAGATCAATGGTGCTTATATCATTTAGCAAGGAATTCAATCGCTCGTGCTGCTGTTCATTTTTCAGAATATTCGCTAGGAGATAGGCAGCATTTCCCCTGAAAACCTTATCAAATTTCATATCGTAAATTATAGAATTTAAAAGTTTCTCCGCAACCGCGACGTTATTTGATTTGTATTCCGCCATGGCCTGGCCGATAACAGCTCGCGGGAATAACACATGGTGTTTTAAAATTGTTCCAGCATTTTCGTATGCTGATTTGGCAGATTCGTACTCCAAGTTTTCCAGATAATCGTCTCCGAGCAGCAACGACACTGCTCCGGCCGGCTTATACTTTTTGTACTTTTTGACGAAAAGTATTTTATCCTCCCTGGTTTCGAGGGAGGCATATGCCGTTTTCATATTGGAAATTTCATGGCTCGACCATAGCTTTTGAAGGCAAAATATTATGACAATTGAAGCAACGATCGCCATAATTGTTAGAATTGTTTTAGAATTTTTTTGAAAAAACAGCCATACTCTATCGTTCAATTCAGCCGATTGAAACGCTTCGTCTAGGCTATTGTCTTCGTATTTCATATTGCGTATCTACAAATTGTTGAAGTGAGCAAAATATTTCGCACAAACTTGGCAAACAAAATATTTATGCACAAGTGTTTCTATGAGAATGATATGGGGATTGGAGTTTTGGAACTTTCTCAGCACGAAAGCCACCACCTATGCAATGTTATGCGTGCACGAGATGGAGCAGAAGTTATTGTGTTGAACGGAAAAGGTTTTTATGCCCAAGGCACACTAATCACGGCAGATAGAAAATGTGCACGGATCAAAATTGAAAAGATGACCCAATTTGAATATCCCAGCCGCCCGATAATTCTCCTGCAGGCTGTGCTAAAAAACAATAACAATGATTATATTGTGCGTGAGGCAACGGCGATAGGAGTGTCGGAGATAATATTTTTCGAAACGCAATATACGGAATGTAGGATGAAATGGAAAGTAGATGATAAGCTTCTCCGTTGGCAACAAATTGCAATCGAAGCATGTAAACAGTCCGGCAACCCATTTCTGCCAAAAATTTCATATTTTGAGAAGCTTGAATCAATCAATTTATTGCCATTTGGCATAAAACTTTTTGGTGGATTGGAAGAAAATTCCCAGTCGCTAAGAAAGGTCCTTCACGCCTCTTCCATGGGCTCAAATATTTGTATGGCCATAGGTCCCGAAGGGGATTTCTCTCCATCCGAATATGCATATTTGAAACAGAATGATTTTATTGAATGTAGGCTTACGCGTAATATCCTGCGTTCGGAAACCGCTGCCATTTATGCGCTAAGCGTTCTGGATCAATTCATCAATTTTTAACACTTGGCCCTATGAAAACAAGGTAAATCCTTTTCTTGTTCAACCGTCGAAATATGCTATTTATGGTTTCCATTAGTATCACTCTTTGTTTCGGGTAACTGTGAAGTTTCCAAATTCCACTCGGCAAGTTTTTCGATTTTATCGTTGGTTAGAGCAAGCAGGAAACGTTTGCCGTAATGTTCAATGGCCGTCAAATGTTTTTTGCCGCCCAGTATGCGTATGGCAACGACTTTAATTTCATCGCGACTTGTATTTGGCCTATTTTTGCAATTACCAAAATATCCACGCCTATGAAATTGAACAAAAAAGTAGCCGCCCAAAGCTAGCAGGGCCAGAAATATGGCTGTACGCACCACCATTGCTAGGGTGCTTATTTGGACAGGCGTGGCCAATGCTTCACCTAAAATCGACATTGTTGGCCAGTTACACATGATATTTTTCATAAAATTATGTTACAATTATTTTTGTACGGAATACGACCCCGAACCAATAAATACAAATCCATACATTGTGGCTGACAACATCACCATATGTGCTACTTCGCTGACTGGATCGCCTCCCGTATAATATTTAAAAGCCGCTTCCAACAGGGAAAATGTTCCCAACAAAAATGTGCTTGTTTTGAAAAATGCCCCGAGAGCCATTGTTATGCCGCACACAATGTAACATATGGCAATTGCCCATCCCAAATGCAATGTCCAAAAGGTAATCCCAACCACGCTTAGAATTTTCCCAAGCAGAGTTAGGGCAGGCTGCCCATGTATAAAAAATGTAATACCTTTTGCTGCTAAGATTATGCCCAGGACCAATCTGATAAACAATTTGCCAAAATTTTCCTTGTCAAGAAGAGAACCACTCATGATCTTTTACGTTAGATTGTTTAAATTTAAAAGCCATACAAAAATGATGCTTGATTGTTTAATTTTCCATGTTATCCATCTTCCAGCATGAAAACCGATCCGAAGGACCCAAGAGATCCTAACTCTCTCGAACAAGCCATGGCTGCGATAAATAAGCAGTTTGGAGAGGGCTCCATCATGAAGCTGGGGAATGCTAAAAAGATGGATGTTTCCGTCATATCAACGGGGTCCCTTGCCCTAGACCTGGCACTCGGAGTAGGGGGGCTTCCCCGGGGCAGGATTTGTGAAATTTTTGGTCCGGAATCTTCTGGGAAGACAACATTTTGCCTGAGCCTCATAGCGGAGGCCCAGCGAAAAGGTGGAAATGCCGTATTCATCGACGTGGAGCATGCGCTCGACCCAAGGTATGCTAAGGTTGTTGGAGTCGACTTGGACAGCCTCATGGTGGCGCAACCTGAAAATGGAGAGGATGCTTTAAACATAACGGAAACACTAATCCGATCGGGGGCCGTCGACGTCGTGGTTGTCGATTCCGTCGCTGCCCTAATAACCAAAGCTGAACTCGATGGCCAAATGGGAGATGTAACAATTGGATCGCAGGCCAGAATGATGAGTCAAGCCATGCGCCGGCTAACATCTGCCATTAGCAAATCAAAGTGCGTGTGCATATTTACAAATCAAATTAGGGAAAAAATTGGTGTAATGTTTGGTAATCCGGAAACAACTCCGGGTGGCAGGGCATTAAAATTCTTCGCTTCCGTGCGCCTTGATATTCGTAGAACGGCACAAATAAAGGAGAGTTCTGGAAAAGTTACTGGCAATAGAACCCGGGTCAAGATTGTAAAAAATAAAGTGGCTGCTCCGTTTACCGAATGTGAATTTGATATAATGTTCGATGAGGGGATTTCTAAGACTGGCTCGATCATAGATTTGGGGCTCGAACATAAAATTTTGGAAAAGAAGGGAGCTTGGATCGCCCACAATGGCAAACTCATTGGCCAGGGCCGCGAAGCCGCAAAGCAATACCTTAAAAATAATCCCGATATGGAAAAATTATTGGAAGATGAGATTAAGAAAATTGTTCACGTCTCCGGAGGCACCGTCCTCGCAGAAAGCGTTGATGAAGACGCTGGTATACCAGGCTGACCCATATAAACCGCAAACGGTGGTTCTTTATCATATCTGCTTTACAAAGCACGCTCTTTTGTCAACTTTGTGCTCCATAGAATTACATGGATTCGGTAACTAAAATAAGAAATTTTTGCATCATTGCACACATTGACCATGGGAAGACTACTCTCTCCGACCGCTTACTGGAGCACACAAATACGGTTGTTAGGCGTGAAATGCAGGATCAGTTGTTGGATTCCATGGATTTGGAGCGCGAACGTGGCATAACGATAAAAAATCATCCGGTTTCGATGAGATATGATCATCCAACCAAAGGAAATTTTCTATTAAATCTGAATGATACACCGGGGCATGTGGATTTTTCCTACGAGGTTTCGAGAAGTTTGGCGGCCTGTGAAGGGGCTCTACTATTGGTTGATGCATCCCAGGGCATCGAGGCACAGACCGTTGCCAATGCCAATCTAGCAATGGCCCATGGGTTGACCATAATTCCGGTGATTAATAAGATAGATCTCCCGGGTGCACGCGTGGAAGATGTTCTGCGGCAACTGGAGGATATTCTGGCCATCCCAAGGGAAGAAGCACTTTTGGCGAGTGCGAAATCAGACATTGGGATCGACGGCATTCTAAATGCAATAGTCGATAGAATTCCGGCTCCTCCATCCCAAAAAATTTCCCAAACCCGGGCATTGATTTTTGATTCAATCTTCGATCCGTACAAAGGGGTAATTTGCCACGTCAGAATATTCTCGGGCTCCTTGAAAATTGGTGATACCATTTACATGATGCGCACGGAGATGAGCAATGTGATTAAGGAAGTTGGATGTTTTTGCCCCAAAATGCGACCGATGGATATTCTCAGCGAAGGCCAAATAGGGTATATCATCGCCAATATTAGGAATGTTTCGGAAGTTAAAATCGGCGATACCATAACGCTGGCAAATGATCCCGCCGATGAAACATTGCCCGGATACAAGGATGTTCGTCCAATGGTCTTTAGCGGCGTGTACCCCATCGATACCAATGATTTTGAAAAATTGAAATCCAGCCTGGCGAAGTTGCAACTGAATGATGCTTCCCTTGTCTATCAACCGGAAAGTTCCATTGCTCTGGGATTTGGGTTTCGATGTGGTTTTCTCGGATTGCTGCACATGGATATTGTCCAAGAACGTTTGCGGCGTGAATATGATTTGGATATCATTTCCACATATCCGAGTGTCGTTTATAAGGTCAAGCTAACGGATGATAATTGGATAGAAATTGACAATCCTTTAAAACTACCCGACCCATCGCATATTTCCGAGATTCACGAACCTACCATATGCGCAAAAATTCATATCCCCAATGTATCAATCGGGGATATTCTGGCATTGATCAGTGAAAAACGCGGAGTGTGCAATGGAACAGAAACATTGGACGCCAACAAAGTTATCCTTTCCTGTAATCTCCCACTGAATGAAATCTTGATAGATTTTAACGATAGGCTAAAAAGCATCACCAGGGGATATGGTTCGATGGATTATGACTTTGGAGAATATGTCCAAGCTGACCTTGTCCGCCTAGACCTTCTTGTCAATGGCGATTCGGTTGATGCATTTTCATCGATTGTTCACCGCGCAAAGGCAGCCTCCCGGGGCCGTGAAATGTGTGAAAAATTAAAAGAACTTTTGCCTCGCCAGCTATTTAAAGTAGCGATACAGGCTGCCGTTGGAAGCAATGTTGTTGCTCGGGAAACACTTAGTGCACTGCGAAAAGATGTTACTGCCAAATGCTACGGCGGTGATATTTCTCGGAAAAGAAAACTTCTTGATAAGCAGAAGGAAGGCAAAAAGAGAATGAAGCAGATTGGCAAGGTTTCAATCCCACAAGATGCCTTCCTAAAGATTTTAAAAACGTCGGAGTGATGTTATAATAGAGTGATGTTATAATATATAGACAGGTGTGATGTTCAAGCCTATAAATTACATATGTTTTATTTTTTCATCCAGTCAACAATTCTTGATTCTACTAGCTTCCACAAAACACCTGTTCCAGCCGCCACGGAAGAATATCCAACGGTTAAATTGCCCGTAAAAATGGAATATATGCCATAGGCACAAGACCCAAGTGCCGCAACGGTTTCCCCGAGTTCCGTGGTGCGTAGTATGGTAACAGCTCTGCTCGAAAGAGATTTTTTCTCTTTTATCTTATCCATTTGTAAGAGTGATGTCCCGTCGGCATTTTGAACAGTTCTTACATCGGCAATAATCCGTTTCTTCGGCATTTGCGTGATAAGATTTGTCAAGCTATTAA
>JAISRG010000037.1 GCA_031273725.1 Puniceicoccales bacterium | reverse complement strand
TCATTGTGTGGCTGTAAAGGCTATAATAGCCGAAAATGGCAACAAGTCTTTAGTAGTTTACGATCCTTTAAAAAAGGAACCGGAAATTATTTCTGTCTCATAATTTCTGGATGCCATCTTTTGTATTGTTACAAAGTTACGCGAATCTCGAAATGAAGAAGTTGACGGTAATAATTGACGCGCAGACGGCAGAATAAGCAGATTGTAAGTGGTGAAAGCGGGAAAAGTCTTTCGCCGAAAAAGTTTTTAAATTTTTCAATAACGATCTCAATGATAATACAAACCATTCAATAACGATGTAAGCTGCTTTAGCCCCCATATGTTAATCATTTCCTCTTTTTAGGCTGCCTTGACGATTTTTCTCTAATTTTATTTTGCAATTTACGTAGGTTATATATAAAAAAGCTTGACAGGTTGTTATTTACCAGTTTTAACCTGTGTTTATGGTAGGACACACGCAATATTTAATTCAGTATTTTTCCAGGCTATTTATCATAAGTTGTCCTTTGGCAATAGTTGCGCTTTTTGTGAGCATGACAGCTCCTTATACACTGGCCGAGCGTGTTCGTACGGCCAAGGTTGGGGTTTCGGTTGCCTATGGCACAACATTGTTTTTTTCGATGGTGGGCGGAAAGTTTTTTGAGTTTCTTGGAATTACGATGGGATCCTTTTATATAACCGGAGGTGTCATTCTTGCCATGTTAGGAGTCTCAATGCTTAATTCCAATGATATGGATAGGGACGATGATAATAATGCTGGTGTCAAAGAGGTCACAAAAAAGAATAAAGCCGATATTTCCGTAACGCCACTTGGCATCCCCATAATTTGTGGTCCTGCTTGTATCACGGCAACCATAGCCTTACAAGGGGAGGCGGAGGGATTTGTGCAGAATATTGTTGGGTTTGTAGCCATTACACTCGTTTTTGGAGTATTATATTTAATGCTAGTGTCTAGTGCAAAAGGAACCAAATGGTTAACTCCCATGGTATTGAAGTTAAGTTTCAAATTGTCCGGCCTGATCATTGCAGCATTGGGAGTTCAGATGATATTTAGCGGCCTAAGGCATGGAGATCTTCGAGCTTTAAAACCACTAAGAGGGTGTGACGCAAATATCACGGGCAATACCTTATGCATACGCGAATGGCGAAAAAATGTGGAAATTAAGAGCTAAAACATCGGCATAATGTGCCTCTGGAGCCTTTGCCTTTCAGTAAAACATGGAAGGTTACCAAAGTTGTCAGGGGCTATGTCAATTTTTCTCGCTCGTCTCTGCTTATCATAAACCCCATGAATCTTTATCGTCATGCTCCCTCATGGCATTGCACCATCGCAAATGAGAGGGAACCTTGGTGATGCTTTTAAAAGCGAGCAGGATGTTTATCCTACGTCAAATTTTCTGGATTGAGTCTTTGCAATTCTGTCGGGATAAATAGACCATCTCGGCGGATTAGTTCGCCATCGAAGTATATTTCACCACCACCATGTTCCCTGCGTTGAATGCAAACCAAATCCCAGTGTATTTGCGAACGATTGCCATTGTCAGCCTCTTCATAGGCCTGGCCAGGGGTGAAGTGGAAAGATCCCGCAATTTTCTCATCGAATAAAATGTCACACATTGGGTTCAGAATGTGCGGATTGAAACCAAAAGCAAACTCGCCAACATATCGGCCGCCTCCATCGGCATCTAAAATTTTGTTCATGGCGTCCGTTTTGTTTCCGGCATCTCCGGCGATGATTTTGCCATCTTTAAACTCTAGGCGAATGTTTTCGAATGGAATACCCTGATAAACTGTTGGGGTGTTGTACTGGATCGTCCCGTTAACCGAATTTTTTACGGGAGCCGTGAACACTTCTCCATCCGGAATATTGTGGTGCCCTCCGCAGGGAATCGCAGGAATACCTTTTATAGAAAAGGATAAATCGGTCCCGTTGCCTACAATTTTAACCTCATCCGCAGATTCCATACGTTTCTTCAAAGATGCCATTCCCGCTTCCATTTTTGAATAATCCATCGTGCAGACCTTGAAGAAAAATTCTTCGAATTCATCCGTACTCATTTTAGCTTGCTGGGCAAAACCATCGCTGGGCCAGCGGAGAATTACCCATTTTGTTTTTCGGACGCGCCAATCCTGAACCGGACGCATAATCCTATCTATCATTATGCGTTGTTCCTGGGCAACGTCCGATTGGTAAAATGCATTATTCCCTCCGCGGAGCGCTATGAATGCGTGCATCTTTTTCATCTCATCCAAAGACACTTCGCTGATACTCGCAAAAGCTTCTTCGGAAAGAATTTTATTCTGGGCACGTGCGATCTTGTTGGATTGTAACCGCAGAAATGGAACCCCTCCCCTACGATGAATGGCTTGGATCAGGGCAATTGTCATATCGTCGGGAATATCGATATTATTTACCAATACCCGTTCGCCCCTTTGTAAATTTATTGAAAATTCAACCAGCGTTTTGGCTAATTTTTCATACCTTTCATCATTTCTTAACATATGCGCTAAATACTATACGAAGTTCGCCGATGGTAAATAAAAAACGAAATATTTACTATATTTCCCACCTGTGGCATTTTTTAAAAAAATAAATCCGTTTTCATTTTCGACACCATCGATTCTCCATGTAAATGTCTAATAATGGCAAATGCGAATTCTGCTGCTGCACCGGGTCCCTTGGCCGTTATCAAACTACGATCGGCAACGACCCTTTGGTTTTTATCGACATCCGGTAGGACATTATATGTGCACGGATGGGCACAATAATTTACATTTTTTAAAACACCGGCATTTTGTAAAATTAAGGGGGCTGCGCATATGGCACATATCATCTTCTCAGCACCATGGAAAGAGCGCACCAAATCAAGAACGGAAGTGTCATCTTTCAGTGAAAAAGAGCTGGGGCCTCCTGGCAATATTAGACCGTCGAAGTCGGACACCATTATTTTATCAATGGTCGTATCGGCGATTAGTTTAATATTGTGTGCACCATTTACTTTGACATCACCATGGGCAGAAACAAGAATAACATCAACACCACACCTCAATAAAATGTCAACGGGAGTTATTAACTCAATTTCTTCCACGCCATTTCCAAAGAGACAACAAAGTTTTTTATTCATGCCCCATGAAAATACTACTATTTGTAGTCTTTGTCTACTTTTTTCGATGAAAAAGGATTTTCGTCCCCATCTAATATCTCTGGCGCCGACATCTTCTGCGGTTGTTGGAATAATGATGAAGCAGCTGACATGGCTGAAATTTTATTTAGTAGGCTGTCTAGGGATTTCGTAATACTTTTGACCGCTGAAAATATTTTCATTTTGCTGTCTTCCGTAACGGCATACCTTCCAATTTTGTTTATTCTAGCAGCAACATTTGCGGTGGTTTCCCCTGGGTTTTTGTCATAGTCATCCGGAATACCATCCCCATCAATATCACTGATCTTGCCCAAGATATCTTGAAAATCTTTCTTTGTTTCTTCACCCGACAGACTGTCCGAATTTTGTTTTAGTTGATCTAGCTTATCTTGAATATCTTTTATCATGTTAGGCCAGTCGTTGGTTAGATCCGAAGATGACTCTACCTGGGTTACCGTTATTGCCATATCGCCACCCCTGGATTCTATGGAAGGCGGTGGTACACCATCCTCCGAAATTAAATTAGCAACTGTGCTAATGAGAGGTTCATATTGGATTATTGGAACATCCTTAGTCTCCTGTACCTTTTCAGTTTTACCTAATTCACTAATACTTTTGTCAAAATCACTCATAATTTATACTTTCTTTATACTTTCAGTTTTCCATTGTTAGATATGGTACGGTATGTATTCATTTCCGCATCAATATCATCTTCGGTTAACGATGTTTGTTCAATCAACTGTCTTCTTAGTCTTACTAGGTCTTTTTCAGCTCTGTCAGCTGTCTTTATGAAGTTGTTCAAAATGTTTGAAAAAGCTACTTCATCAAGCGCTTCCATGGATCTGGGATATGATAGAACGATGTTTTGCGTCTTAGCATCCAGTCCAAAAGTTGCCTGATTATATGTAATCCCATGCAGATTTAATTCTAAGATCTTTTCAAAAAATTCTTCACTGCATCCATAGGGCACCTTGCAGATCGGTGAATAGAAATAAACGACTTCGCTGTGTTTAGGCAGCTCAATTACGTATTCTCTCAGTCCATTTTGTTTTCGAAGCACACAGAGTCCATTTTTATCTAGAAATAGCTTGCTTCCAATCCTATTACCAGCAATTAGCAAATAACGATCCAATGTCCCTCGGTATTCAGCCATCAGCAACTCCTATCATTCAATTTTAAAAGTTTAACCATAAGGTGTAAAGAAAAGATTGATAACTTTATTAAAAACACATATCTAAGACTAGTGTCAAGCTTTTTCGATAAGTCTACAAATTATGGGCATCGTAACAGATTACGTAAAAAATTTATGCGTTCGGAATTTGCATGCTTCAACGAGCACGAAATAATCGAACTGTTGCTGACACTGAGCATTCCCAGAAAGGATGTAAAAACGATCGCCAAGACACTGCTGAAAACATTTGGTTCAATAAAAGGAATTTTCGATGCCAGCATTGACGATTTAGTGCAGATAAAAGGAATTGGCGAATCGACGGCCGTAGCTCTGAAAGTTATTAGGGCGTCCAATAGCCTGTATCTACAGGAACAACTTGAATGGCAACCGATCTTTAATTCCACAGATAAAGTATTTACATTGTGGCAAAATAGATTATCAAACCTAACGATTGAAGTTCTCGAAGTGGCTTACCTAGATTCGGCATTGCGGCTCATGAAAAATGGTATCGAGCGGTTGGAAACAGGGACAATCGCAGCCACGGTAGTCTATCCGAGAAAAGTACCGGAAGCCGCCTTGCGCCGTGGAGCGAGGGCCGTAATACTGGCTCATAACCATCCCACGGGATCCGCCGAACCATCGGATTCCGATGAACGTAGCACTAGGACGCTGAAAATAGCCCTACAATATTTGGATATAACACTCGTAGACCACATAATCATTGCCTCCAATGGGACATTTTCTTTCAAAGAAAATGGGTTGTTGTAGCTATTCAATTTAATTACCAGGGCTTTCCGTGGATCCATTGATAGTTGCAAGATATATTCTTTCATATTCCTTGGCAGATTTTGACCAGGAGAAGTCCTTTTTCATCGCCGATTGCCGTAGTTTCTCGAAATTTTCACGGCGGTCGTAGTAGGTGGCACATGCCCACCCCAGGGTGTTATATAGCGCTGAGTCCGTTAAATCATTGAAGATGAATCCAGTTCCCGCGCCAGTTGATTCGTCGTAATTGTCGACGGTATCGATTAGTCCGCCCGTAGCACGTACGATTGGCAAAGTCCCGTAGATCATGGAATACATTTGATTCAGTCCACAGGGTTCATACCTGCTTGGCATGACAAAGAAGTCGCTCCCAGCTTCTATCCAATGGGAAAGTCTTTCATCGAACCCTATCCGGACAGAGATTTGGCCACCAAAATGGGACATTATTTCCCCCAGTCTCCATTCCAAATGCTGGTCGCCGGACCCCAATATGGCAAACTGGACGTCCATGTTTTTTAGGACATCCGGTAAAATGTTGCAGAGAATATCCAGTCCTTTTTGGTGAAAAAATCTAGAAACTACACCAAAAATCGGGATATTTAAATTATCAGACAATCCCAGTTCCCGTTGCAATTTTTGTTTGCAGATTTTTTTACCATCCAACGACCGTGCTGAAAAATTTTCCGGCAGAAATTTATCAATTTTTGGATTCCAAACATCCACATTTACACCATTGCAAATGCCTACCAAATCCTTTGTCCGGTACCTTAGAACATCATCCAGGCCATGCCCATGGGCCGCGGTCTTAATTTCTTCGGCATAGGTTTTGCTCACGGTCGTAATTTTGTTTGCGAACTGCAAGGCTCCCTTCATGACGTTTACGGAACCGCACGCTTCCATGGCAAATGGGTGCCAATAGTGGTCATATAATCCGACGAATTGCACTAATTCCCTTGGAGCATATCCGTGATGGGCCATGTTGTGAATTGTAAAAATTGATTTCGTATTATTCAAAATATTCGGCTTGGTGTGCAAACTTAGGAGGGCTGGAATTATACCCGTTGGCCAGTCATTTGTGTGTATTAGGTCGGGTGCCCAACCTAGAAATGGACACACGTCGATTACGGCTCGGCAAAAGAATGCGAAGCGTTCCCAATTGTCGTGATATCCCTGTCCAAATTCTCCATAGACTCCATTGCGCGCAAAATATCTGTTGAATTCAATGAAATAAACCGGAAGGTCCCCCTGCTTCGTTTGTAACAGCTGGGCAAATTCGATTCCATACCCCATGTTAACAATCATGGGACCTCCCACGGTCTCAAGCTCGGAAACATAATTTATGGAACCGTATTTTGGAAGGACGATGCGCACGTCATGGCCCATCTTTTTCAAAGCAGCTGCCAGGGAAGGAACGACGTCTCCCAAACCACCAACTTTAATGTACGGATCACATTCGGAGCTTGCGAATAATATTTTCATAGGGCATGGTAAATTCATGGTAAAGGCAAGCATTTTGACAATATTATGCCGGTTTCTTATGGATGATTTGTGCCTAATGTTTCCACAAAAATAGGATCTACAAGGACCACGAACATGAGTTGGACGAATTAAATTTGGCAAAAAATTTATTCAATATACTGGTTGGCGGCTATGGTAGGTTTGGTTGCTAGCCGTTCCCATTTTGTTAAAAAATCATGCTTGTTGTCCGCGAACATCGGACTTATTTCAATGTCAAAGGGTGGCATTCCATTGGCATCCGTTGGGATGTCCGTCCCCGCTGCCAATAGCCAACTTGTGAAAAGCTTCAGTTGGTCTTGCAAACAAGTTTTCAGCGAATCCAACCCGTCCGAATTTTTTATGGGACTAAAGTTGGACAGTCTGTCACTCTCAAGGATTATTGTCCTTTCGGCAAAAGGTAAAATATCAAATATGAACATTTCTAGTTTTAGTCCGTTGGGCGCTTGTGGAGAAATTGGTTCGCCAAGAGAATCTACCGTTGGAATAGCTTTTTGGGAAACGTGATATGGAATTTCAGAATGAATATCTTTGCCATTAAACTGTTTTATAAATGGGACATCCAGCAGATGTGTTCCCGTATTACCCGCACAAAAAATCAGATTGCCCGTCGCATCGCGCAACATAGCCTGTTCCTTCGTCAGATCTGAATACTCGACAACGCAGTTCTTGCCCCTAATTTCACAAAAAACACCAACTTTTTCTTCCGGATACAATTTACGAATCATGCGGGAAGATACCTGGGATTGATTTTTCACATGGGATCCGATGAAATATGGATCAATGCACCTGGCAAGTGGGTTGTCGACCTGAAAATAGCTTATAATTTCAACACCAAAATCTTCTAACATCGCGAGTAAACCGGACCGCCCCAGAGCTTTTAGGGCTCCACCATGTCCATCCGGATGCATGGCAATTTTGCTCTTCGTTTCCATGATGATTTTCCCATCATAGGTAATCGCCGGCATCTGTCCCTGTTTGATAAAATGAGTATTTTCAATGCCAAAGGAATCATTTTTTCCAAAAAATTCAATGGTCTCATTGTGGGTTCGTTCACTTGTCATTATTATCCAATGGATGGAGGTCTCATACTTTCGTTCGGCAGCTTTTATCTTCTCCGCAAATATTTGAAAGAGCGACTTTTTCTTCAGTGGCGTTGCTTGCAATGTGCCCTTCGGAACCACACAACCCAAGCGCGTCCCTTCGCCCCCTGCCACCGTAAATGCAGCAACTTTACCGTCTTTAATGACTTGTTCACCGATAGCCGTAGTCTCTTTCCACTTTTGCCAGTCGACTTCGGAGTTTGGAAATTTTATGAATTTGGCAGGAGTTATGCTTGCGGCGGATTTGTCTGCCTGGGCTGGCTGGGAATTTTCATGGAGGACACTTTCAATGATTTTAGACAAATAGTCTAAATTTAGATTTTTGGCTTGCTGCAATAATTGCAATTGTTCTTCATTCGAAAGAATTTCCCAAAATTTGAAAACATGTTCTTGTCCATATTTACAAAATTGCAACTTAAGCTCCTTAGTTTGTTTATCGATCATATCGTTTTAGTCCTCAAATTTAAAAACTGTTTCTTTATTTTCTATATAACCAGTTTTTTGGCGAGTTACCTGTTTCATAAAATCCTTGTCAGTTAACATCTTTCGCATGTGATCCTGTTTCAAGATAAATTGATTTTCCGTGGCTTGTCTTTTTTCAAATGCATCATTTAATCTCTTAGAAAGTCGAATTTCTTCGTTTCTTGTATCGATCAAGGATTTCACCAACTTGATATTGATGAATGATAAAATTCCAAGAATAAATGTGAGAACGATTTTTCTACCAATCTTCATTACTACAAAGTGCTGCTACGGTAAAAAAATATTAAAAAATTAAAAGACAAAAATGCTGCATCTGGGAGACATATTCAAAAATCCATGGCCATAGATACATTTGACAATGATTATCTTCCACTCGGTATGTGTATAATAGAAGTCATGAATCCCAATTGTCTTGCAAGAAATTGGACAATTCTATACTCGCACAATGCGATGGCACATATGGGTTTAACCAATCAAACATTTCGAAAGTTATCAAGAGTTGAAGTATACGGGATCGCGTTGGATATTTGCGAAGAGCTTGCCAATGCCGGTGCCAAACCATATTTCGTCGGTGGATGTGTCCGGGATGCCATTTTGGAAAAACAACTGTCTGACTTTGACATAGAAGTTTTCGGCATGCCATTGGCTGACATTGAAAAAATCCTAGCACCAAAGTTTGCAATTGAAAAAACCGGGAAAGCATTTTGTGTTCTCAAAATTCATGGTTTGCCGATAGATGTTTCCGTTCCCCG
>JAISRG010000056.1 GCA_031273725.1 Puniceicoccales bacterium | reverse complement strand
CTTCTCTCCCACCGGTATATTGTCCTCCTATGCAAGTTGAAAATTTTCACCGCTTCTACTTTCTTTTTTCCGGAGTTCACGTATGCCATCACCTTTTCCCTCAAATCTAATGAATATGCCTTCACCATAATTTTCCTCCTTTTGCCTTTGTTTTTATCTTTTCTTTGGAAATGTGCCAATGCTTTTCTATTCCACTATATGGCTCTGAGCCGCTCGCAAAGCGGTTATCTTCCCGGTGATTGCGACGCATCGCACGACGTAAGCAAAATATGACTCCCAATTCTGAAGAAGAAAAAAGATTGCTCAAAAAACGGTCGATCGTCGAAACTGTCATCGGAAAATTTAAAAATTTCTTTGGGTCTACCTTATCTCGCTTTCGCTCTCCCCAATCCGCTTTCTCCGCTATTTGCTCTGGTGTTCTAGCCCTTAATTTCCCTCTTTAATTTCGCCATTCGCGTGATAAGGGACCTGGTTCACTGCAACGGAATGGAACCGATACCATCGCAATGCACCGTGAAAGTTCCAACGAACTACTCTAAACCTCTCTACGCCACTCACCATAGGGTCGAAAATTTCTTTGCCAAGCTCAAAAATTGGCACCGCATAGCCACAAGATGCGACCACTGTCTCCGTAATTTCCTCGCCCCGTGCTTATCGCCCCTTCTTTTATTTATTTCTTTTCTTTATGAGGACTAACCCTAAGCAACTAACAAGTGACCTTGTTGAAAGTTCGGACTAACGGAAGCAAAATATTCTTCGTATGCCTGATCGAAATATCTTTTGTAAAAATGAACCGGAATAATTTTGCCAAGGTCAATAATCGAACGAGCATCGCTCGGAATACTAATAACTGGTCCCAGTGTACTTGTAAGTTTGCTCAACGGTGAATTTTGTGACGCTACAAAATCATGCTCAACAAATAAATTAATATGACTAGCAGGCTGTTGCTGTGCAATTTCCCAATTTTCCTCGCCAATGAAGTCATAACCAGCTTTCCCAAGTCCTAAACCATTGAACGTAATCGATGCCCAATTATTTTTGGCTGCTATGGCAGTGGCGTACATACCCCCCATGGAAAATCCTGTCACAATTGGGACGACCACGACATTTTCATCGGATGCAAATTTTTGTTGTTCTGATTCAACAAGAGATTCAACAAGAGCATTGGCATTCCAAAATTCAGGGGTTGGCAGTGATAGGACATTACTGGTGCTTGTTATTGCCTGATTCCAAAAATTTCCAGATCCAAGCCCAAAGCACCTTATAATTAACGGTATAACCGTTAAATTTGGATTACAACTTAAACGCTCATCAGGTAGTATGAATCCAAATTCTTTCGCTTGTGCAACGGAAATACTTGGACAATATTCGCACTTGGCAACAAAAGTTCCTTCTGGATCTCCTGTGTTAGGAATGCACTCTCCATTGCATTGGTCAAGTGATTTCATTAGATAAGTTCGTAGGAAATTGATATATGCTGTGCCCCATTTTTTGAACATATCGCCTATGGGAATTGGGACTGAATTTTCTGGTTTTGATTTTTTTGACACACTTTTAACAATATCTACGGTTCTTTTAACCTGTAGAGCAACTTTTTTAATTAGGGAAGATGCCCTATCTTCAAGCTTTTTCAAAAATCCGCACCGAGAACTGTGGCCATTGTCGTAGCCCGAAATATTATTTTCCAAACAAGACTGTTCTCGGCACTCTGGAATGCTTTGTATTGGATTCTCTGCCACTTGTAACATTGATTCCATTGACCTATGAAAATTTTGCACACTTATTTCATTCTTTATAATTTTATCCATGGCGCGCTCCTTAACATGAATATCGAGGAAGGTCAAATCAAAAATCTTCTTAGATCCAATTTTGTTACGCGAATGGCGAAATAAAAGAGACAAAAAAGAAAAAATCTTAGGCGAGAAATATGAAATCCCAACCTCCAAGACTGATAAAGTTATTTGTTAGAATCGACGATCTGAAAATGACGAATTATTCTTCTTTTATGAAGCATCTGAAGAAGACAGCAAGAGTTTCACTGTTGATATTGATTACATTTGTAATTACATAATTTTCCAATGAAAACAAAAGTAGTAAAGGTTGGAAATTCGCTAGGAATACGATTAGCACGTGAAATAGTAGCACGCATGCGGCTTAGTGAGGGTAGTCTCCTCAGTATCGTAGAAACATCCAGTGGTATTCAATTGCGAAAAATTGAACCTGACGATGCGGAGATTATTACATTTGCCGATAAAGTCTTTTCTAGCAATGATGAATTATTCAGATTACTGTCCAAATGATTGTAATAAAATTTGTAAACGTTGGTGATGTCATTGCCATGCATAGGCGTACCATGGAGTATTATGGTGGCTTAGATGGTATGCGTGATATGGCATCATTGCAATCTGCAGTAAACAGGCCGGTAAATATACACAATTATAATAATAAGTTGTCCGATATATATGACCTAGCTGCTGCATTATCATTTGGTATAATGCAAAATCATCCATTCAATGATGGGAATAAACGCTCTGGATTATTGGCAGGTTTGCTGATTTTAGAACGCAATGGGAAAACAATTGGAAAGTTGCAGACTGAACAATGGTATGCGATTGTGATAGGACTGGCTACGCACAAGGTAAGCGAACAGCAATTTGCAGGATGGTTACGGAAAATTTTCGAAGTCATTTGAACCCTCGATATCCGGTTTTTGTATCGACATATGTTACATATTTGATTCACGTACGTTACGTGAAAAGTTGTGTGATAGCAGCGCATATACCTGGGCTAATTCAGTGCTAATCCCAAAACGGCGTTAAAAGTAGATATGTTAACTGGAACACCCGGAGCATCCGAAGCGTCTCAGTTGGAAAGGTGGCAATGTTTGGCGGAAAAAGATAGACAAGAAAATGACCGGGAATAGTTCGATTCCATCCCCTTTTATTTCACCATTCGTGTATTTATTCCATCTCTTCGCCGAGTGTTTTTCCACATAATTTTTCAATTTGCAGCCACAATTTTTCGAATTTGCTAGCGATGAGACAAAAGGAAATTCCAAGCAAAAAGAAACATACTGCCGTACTTACGTGGCCAAAAATATGTTCGAAAAATTTCGTATACAAGTTTATGAAAAAAATTGTTGCTCCAAATTCCCGTACCATCTTAGAATCTTCTTTAAAACCGACATAGACAGCTAATAGAGTGAAAATTGTAAATGCA
>JAISRG010000079.1 GCA_031273725.1 Puniceicoccales bacterium | reverse complement strand
GAGGAACGGCACAGCCTTGCTTTTCACTACCGCCAAACTTATGCTTTTACTTGCTTGATTTTGACGTTACCCTCTAGCCTTCCGCCAATGTTTGCAACCAATCACAGTATACTTCCGTATTTTCTTCAAATGAAGACAATGCCTTATTAAACTCCACACAGGACTTTTTATCTTGAACGGGAGCATTTTCATCGACTTCGTATCTGAAGATATTGTAAGTTTCATTTTTAGGCGAAACTCGTAATACAACCTCTTTTTTGCCCGTAAAATTTCTCCACTTCATGCTTAACCTTCGGGCTTTGAGCTTAGCAAATCATTCGAATAAGGCAATATATTTTTACGCAAATCCGCGGGAAGTGGAATCTGCGAAAGTCAAAAATTCATCCCGCAAGTCGGGCATAATAGTTTCGGCCTTGATTTTTTCAATGGCTTGGGTCTTGTTCAAACCACTTAAATAGAAAATTTTGAATATTTTTTTTATTTGCGAAATTTGCTGATCGGAAAAATTATGCCTTTGCAAATTCACAACATTTGGATACCGGACCTTCGAAGGATTACCATCTGCCAACATATATGGGAGTACATCTTGTGTGGTTTTCGATGAGGCGCCAACCATCGAGTATTTACCAATCCTGCAAAATTGGTGTATGCCCGCACTCCATCCAATATTTGTAAAATCACCGAGCATAACATGGCCACCCAGGGCAGCTTGGCTACTCATTATTACATTATTTCCAACAATGCAATCATGGGCAACGTGGGCATAGGCCAAAAGCACATTGTTATCGCCAAAAACCGTTTCATTTTCCTCCTTCGTTGCCGTGTGTACCGTACAATATTCCCGGAATGTGTTGCCGTTGCCTATTTTTAGACCGGGAACCCCTCCCGTATACTTCAAGTCATGGGTCGGAGCCCCAACATATGCGTAGGGATGGATTTCATTGTTTTCTCCAATTTGGGTTCTTCCATCTACGGTGGCATGGTGATAAACGTGGGTTCCTCTGCCTAGCGATGCCATTTTCCCGATGTAGGCATAGGCATCAACGCGAACTCCATCGGCCAGTTGCGCTCCTTTTTCAACAATCGCCGTTGTATGAATAACCGTTGACATAACTATTCCCTAATCCCTACCAACATGAACATTAATTGTGCCGATGAAACTACTTTGTCCCCTACCCTACACGCTGCCTCCGCAACCCCTATTTTCCCACCTTTTTGTTTGATCAATTTGACATGTATTTCAAGTTGATCCCCTGGAGTCACTGCCTGGCGAAACTTAACTTTGTCGCAGCTCATGAAGTAGGCTATTTGATTTTCAAGGTTGCCCCTATTTAGCATTAAAACACCTGCCGCCTGGGCCATCGCTTCGATTTGTAGCACACCGGGCATAACTGGCTGACCCGGGTAATGGCCAACGAAATATGGTTCATTGATGGTAACATTTTTTATGGCGCGAAGTTCGTCCTTCCCTATAATTTCGATAACCCTGTCGATCATCACAAATGGATATCTGTGTGGCAGTAGGTTTAAAATTCTGTTGATGTCGAATTCAATGTTCGAACTAGCAAGTGGTCCGGCGGGAGATTTGGGAGTCAATTTTTTGCCAGACTCAATTAGCTTTCGTTGCGCATATATTGCCCTTGCTAACTCAGCATTCATTGAGTGCCCCGGACGAATGGCAATGATATGAGCTTTTAGAGGAAGCCCGATCAGCGAAATATCACCAATTATGTCCAAAATTTTATGCCTGACAAATTCATCCCTAAATCTTAGCGGTTCCTTCGATAAAATTTGTTCACCCCTGATCACGATCGCAGAATCGATGGTCCCACCACGCAATCTTCCTATTTTTAGCAAATCCTCAATGTCTTCGTAATTTACAAAGGTTCTTGCCGGAGCGATTTCTGCAATAAACGATTCCGAGTCAATGTCGATAGACAGGTGCTGCGTGTACAACCCACGGTCATCCACCAAAGTTGCCGTTATTTTTAGGCCGTCGTAGGGCAGTGCGACCAAAGAGCGGTTTCCCCTTGTGACCGTTATTGGTTCTTTGAGTTCAAAAATTTTTCTTTCGGCATCCTGCTCCACCCTCTCGGACTGTAATATTAAATTTACAAAATGTTTCGCGGAACCATCCAAAATGGGAGGTTCCTCCCCATTCAACTCGATGATGGCATTGTCGATCTTCATACCGCACAGAGCGGAAAGAATATGCTCGACCGTGCAAATTGTAACACCTCCGGATGTTAGTGATGTGGCACGGACCAATTCTCCTAAATTTTCAACATTGGGAATAATTTCGGGTCTCCCAACCAAATCTGTTCTTCTAAAAACTATGCCTGTGTTTGGTTCTGCGGGCTTTATGGTCAGCGTTGAGTGTTGCCCTCCATGCAATGACACACCCGAAATCGAAGATTCTCGAAAAATTGTATGTTGTCTCATTTATTATTAAGCGAAATTACGAAGATCAACTTTCAAGTAAAGTATAACTTTAGTAAACGCTGCCCATTTTCTTAGGTTCCATAAATTGAAAACGCACCGCTAGGAGATGGTGCGCTTTTCTACTTACAGTGATCGCAATTTTATTGGTTGCGTACAGTCAGATTAGTTTGCTTTGGAAAATTTTCTTGGGAGAACCGATTGGCAACTTTGTTAACTGGACGGTTTAAAGCGTAAAAATTAACTTCCATTTTTGACACTTTTACCGTATTGTTTGCATCCGCGAGAACAAGGCCATTTGTTTCGATGAATTCATGTAAGGAGTGGGAAGAACTGAGTTTCAAAATCTTCGTATCCAGTTCTGTATTTTTTGTAACATAGGAAGATAAAATTTGTTCGCATTCCGATATTTTTCGCCCACATGATATTATATTTTGCCTCGCTTTGACTAGGCATAGCGATAGGAAAAACGACGTAAAAATGCCACCAATGCACAGAAATGTACAAATTTGAAAAAACCTGTCTGTTTTATTTTTCATGTTCAATCTAATATGTTGCGTGTTTTCTCTAGAATGCGTAATTTGGCAGATCGACTGCGTGGATTGTTGTCAATTTCGGTTTCCTCTGCGGTAATCGGTTTTTTTGTTAAAATATTTGCATAGGAAATTCTATCTTGCTGGGGTTTATCATCGAATCTGTCGATTGCTTTCCCTGCCATTTTGTGGAAAAATTTTTTTACGATCCTATCTTCCAATGAATGAAAACTTATCACGGCCAATCGACCGTCCATTGCTAATTTGTCGAACAAAATGGGCAATGCGGCTTCCAGAGAACCAATTTCGTCATTGATGAAAATTCTTATCCCTTGGAATGTCTTTGTGGCTGGATGAATCTTTTGTCCCCTTTTATTTGGAATACACCCGGAAACAATTTTAGCAAAACTATCGGCGTATTTCATGTCCGGATTTTTTCTATTTCCCAGAATTGTGGAGATTATTTTTTTCCAATATTCCTCCTCTCCATAGTCCCGGATTGCAGTTGCCAGTTCACGCTCACTGGCTTTGTATAAAAAGTCAGCTGCCGTTATCCCGCGGCTGTTATCCATGCGCATGTCCAATGGAGTGTGATGCCTAAAAGAAAACCCCCTGTCTCCGTCATCAAGTTGGAAAGACGAAACTCCTAAATCCATTAAAATTCCGTCCAGTGGAGGCAAACGCAGGCATCCAACCTCGGAAAAATTGATCTGATAAAATCTAAAGTTGCCGTGATCCAGTGAAAAATTTTGGGCTCGCTGTTTTGCGCTCGGATCGCAGTCTATGGCATAGACAAAATTCTTTTCATTGGCCTGTAACAAGGCTTCGCTATGTCCTCCACCTCCGAATGTACAATCCAGGAATTGTCCACCCTTCGATGGATTTAACCACTTTACAACATCATTCAGAAGGACCGAACGATGGGATAACGGTAACTGTGCCTCTTCTATCATAGTCCAAGTTGTGTTAAGATTATGCTGATTTCGTCATCCTCTTCCTCATTTTTACTCAAATACTTTTCATACCTTGCCGGATCCCAGATACTAAAAGTTATAAAATTACCCACCATCAGGATTTCCCTGCTTAATCCCCCGTGGGCACAGAGCATTTGGTTGAGCAAAATTCTTCCCTGATTATCACATGTGAGTTGGTCAGCCTTTGAAAAAAGTTTCGTGAGAGTTTTTTGGCCCTTTTTATCCCCCAAACTTACGTTGGAAGCCTTTTCCCTCAACTTTTCTACCATATGGGGAGGATAAACAATTATGCATCCGGATGGATTGGGGATGGCAATATAAACTTCATTTTGTTCAGACCCAAATCTCCACTTCGCCGGCAATAGTACCCTACCCTTCTCATCTGGGCTACGCCGATGTTCCCCTACGTAAATATTATTGGAGCTCTGTAACATTTTTTAACCTAAATTCCCACTTTTAAACAGTATCTCCCAAATTCTCCCACAGTCAACAAAATATTATGGAAAATTTGGTCAGGAAAAATGTAAAATATGCTTCAAATTCCGTTCCCACAAAGGGAAGTAACGGCCAAAAATTTTTATAAAAATTTTAATTCATCCGCAAAATTGCCAATGAATATTCTGCAAAATTTTATCTCAAACCGGGAATATTTGGACAGAAATTGCAATGGAAATTACTCCCATATATTTAGCTACAGGTTCTTCAAACTTTTCACAATAAAGCATTTTGATATCGCTTTACTTTGTATGGATAACTTGCAGGATTTGAACCCAATGCAAAAAAATTTTGTTGGAGAAAATTTGGACAAAAGCCGGAACCAGTACAAAGTAATCGCCCTTCGCTGGCGCCCGAAAACTTTTGGAGAAATCGTCGGGCAAGATCACATTGTTACGACATTGACCAATGCCATAAAAGCGGATCGTGTCGCCCATGCCTACCTATTTGTTGGCCCTCGGGGAACTGGAAAAACCACCACCGCCCGCCTGTTGGCCATGGCCCTAAATGCTAGCGGTGGGCCTTCCGTAGACTTCGATCCCGACGATGAAATTTCACGTTCCATAGCAGTTGGAAATTGCTTGGATGTCATAGAGATTGATGGAGCATCTAATAATTCCGTGGAACAAATTCGAGACCTTCGCGAGGAATGCCGATATGCTCCGATTTCCTGTAAATATAAAATATATATCATCGACGAGGTCCACATGCTATCGAATGCCGCTTTTAATGCACTGCTTAAAACCCTCGAAGAACCGCCAGCCCATGTAAAGTTTATATTTACCACCATCGAAATCCGCAAAGTTTTGCCGACGATAACATCCGGGTGCCAACGGTTTTCATTTTGGTCCATGTCGATTGCTACATTATCCGAAAAATTGTCTGAAATCGCCCAAAGTGAAGGGACAAAAATTTCCAAAGATGCCCTTCTTACGATTGCCCGCCCGGCTAATGGTGGAGTCAGGGATGCGGAATCGATCCTTGACAGAATGACAACCTTTTGCGAGGATGAAATAACCGTGGAAGCAATAAATTCTGCCTACGGACTAGCCGATGGAAATACCATCGATAATATAATTAGTAGCATTTACTCTGGCGACTACAAAAAA